>NZ_JBWKES010000015.1:0-50740 GCF_056435325.1 Streptomyces sp. NPDC043952 | reverse complement strand
GACGCCGAGTTCCGGCTTGGCCCCGCCCTGCTCGCTGCCCCCCCCCCCCCCGGCCACCCCCCCCCCCCCCCCCCCCCCCCCCCCCCCCCCCCCCCCCCCCCCCCCCGCCAGGACCGCCCGGCGCGGGCTCAAGGACCGCGCCGCCCGGACCGGCACCGCCGCACTGGCCGGCCGGGCCCCCGACTGGCGCCAGTGGGCCGACCTGGCCCGCGGCTATCTCGCGCTCACGCTCACCCTGGTGCCGAAGTCCCGCCCCCGCCCCACCCTCACGGTCTTCGTCGCCTCCCTCGCCGAACGCCCGGCCGGCCGGAACCCCCGCGACCCCGGACCGCGCGCCGCCTTCTGACGGCAGGCATCCCCCTCCCCCCAACTCAAGAGCGGGCCAGTGCCGCCGCCCTGGCGGAACGCCGGGCGCGCCCACCTCGACGGCAGGTGGCCAACCGGTGAAAATCGGGCACGAACGGGTGCCCCCGCAAAGCAAGTTGTCGTAGGGTCGCCTGCGGCGCCGTGCCGGGCGCACGGGCCGACACCCATCGCACAGGGGAAAGGGCGGCACAGGGGCAACCGGAACGCCGGGTCGTACGTCAGACCGGGCGGGACACACACGTGGATACGGACGCAGGACGTCCTTGGGAGGGGTTCACTCTATGGCGGCGCATTTCGGCAGGCGGCTGCGCAAGGGGGCGGCGACCACCGCCGTGGCCGCGGCAGCGGTCGCGGCTCTGTCCGCGTCCCAGGCTCCGGGAGCGACCGGCGAGGACCACGGCAGACAGGCGACGGCCGGCGCCTCCGCCCCCGTACCGGACCCCGCGGGCGGCGACGCCACGGGCAACTCGCCGTACTACACGGACCTGCCGCCCCTGAACAGCCCCAACCCCAGCCCCTCGCCGAGCGCCGGCCCTCCCGTCGCCCAGGGCGCGGGCGAGGCCGGCATACCCGCGACGGTCCTCGACGCGTACAAGAAGGCCGAGGCGGAGCTGCGTACCTCCAAACCCGGCTGCAACCTGCCCTGGCAACTCCTCGCCGCCATCGGCAAGGTGGAGTCCGGCCAGGCCCGCGGCGGCGAGGTCGACGCCGCCGGCACCACCCTGCGACCGATCCTCGGCCCGGTCCTCGACGGCAACGGCTTCGCGCTCATCAAGGACACCGACCACGGCGCGTACGACGGCAACGCCCAGTACGACCAGGCCGTCGGGCCCATGCAGTTCATCCCGTCCACCTGGGCCTGGGCCGGCCGCGACGGCAACGGCGACGGCAAGAAGGACCCCAACAACATCTACGACGCCGCCCTCGCCGCCGGCCACTACCTGTGCCGCGGCGACCGGGACCTGTCCCAAGAGGCCGACCTGCACAGCGCGATCCTCGGCTACAACGACTCGCAGGACTATCTGAACACCGTCCTGTCGTGGATGGAGTACTACAGCAAGGGCACCTACTCCGTGCCCGACGGCACCGGGCCCGCGCCCGGCCACCGCAGCGACGACGACACCCCGCGCACGACACCGCCGGCCCCCGCGAACCCGCACCAGGGCAAGCCGGGCTCGAAGGACCAGGGCGGCCGGCCGAGCCCCTCGCCCACCGGCTCCGGTGGCGGCCAGGACGGCGGCGACCCGGCCCCGCGCCCGCCGGGGACGCCCGCCCCGCCCACCCCCACCGACACGGTGGACCACCTGGAAGACGCGGCCACGGCCACCACCAAGCTCACCGCGATGGCCGGGCACGCCTTCACGGGGACGATCAGCGCCCGCGCCGAGACCGAGTCCGGCGCCCCGGTGGCCAAGGTCAGGATCCGGTTCACCGTCTCGGCGGGCTCCGATGCCACCTTCGACGGCGAGGACGTGGCCACGGTCACCACCGACGCCAAGGGCGTCGCCAAGGCCCCGGTGCTCACGGCGGGCGAGAAGACCGGCGACTTCAAGGTCACCGCCACCGTCGTGGGCCGCTCGGTCAAGGGCGTGGACTACCAGGCGACCGTCACCGAACGCGCCGCCGACAAGCTGACCGCCGCCACCGCCGGTGACACCGCGCTGACCTGCACGCCGGGCGGTGAGTTCGCCGACCAGGTCCAGGTGAAGGCGACGTACAAGGGCGCCGTCGCGGACAAGGTCGCGGCCACCGCCACCCTGGTCAAGTCCGCCACCGACGCCACCGAGAACGACAAGGGCCCCTACTTCAAGGACGCCACCGGCAAGGCCGTACGCACCCTGACCGGTCTGAAGACCGACGCCAAGGGCCAGTTGACGCTGCCGAAGCTGTACGCGGACGACACCACCGGCACGTTCCTGCTGCGCATCACCACGCCCGGCGGCGGCACCCTCACCGTCCAGCTGACGGTGGCCGCCGACGGCACCGCCACGACGAGCCCGTCCCCGTCCCCGAGCGCATCCGCCACCTCCTGACCCGACCGGACCTAGCCGGCGCCGCCCTCCCCGCTTCCCGCAGGGAGGGCGCCGCAGTCCGTGCTGACGCTCCGTCAAAAACACGTTAGTAGGCCGCCCGTCCCCATGGGCAGGCCCCGCCTGCCCGCCAGCACGACCGTACGTCGCCCTGGAGACCGCGCCCGCCGAGGCGACGGGACCGAGGCCGGTCAGCGTCCGAGCCGCGCGTTGGTGTGCCGGGTGGGCTCGGCCGCCGCCGGGTCCTCCGGCCACGGGTGCTTCGGATAACGGCCGCGCAGCTCGGCCCGCACGGCCTTGTAGCCGTCCCGCCAGAACGACGCCAGATCGGCCGTGACGGCGGCCGGCCGCCCCGCGGGGGAGAGCAGATGCACGAGCAGCGGCACGCCCGCCACGGACGGCGTCTCGCGCAGCCCGAACATCTCCTGGAGCTTGACCGCGAGCACCGGCCGCTCGGGATCCCGGTAGTCGATCCGGATCCTGGACCCGCTCGGCACGGTCAGCCGCTCGGGCGCCAGTTCGTCCAGGCGTACGGCCTCCCCGCTCGCCCAGGGCAGCAGCCGCGCCAGCGCCTGCCCGGCGTCGATCCGTGCGAGATCCGCCCGCCGCCGGGCCCGGCCCAGCTCCGGCTCCAGCCACCGCTCCGCCGCCGCGAGCAGCGCCTCGTCCGACACGTCCGGCCACGGCCCCCCGAGCCGGGCGCGCAGGAACGCCAGCCGCTGCCGCAGCACCTCCGCGTCCGGCGTCCACCGCAGCAGCCCCGGCCCCTCCTGCCGCAGCCCTTCGAGCAGCGCCGCACGCACCAGCTCCGGCGCGGCGTCCCTCAAGGGCCGCACCGCCAGCTCGATCGCCCCGAGCCGCTCGACCCGCCGGGCCACGACATCACCGTCCGCCCAGCGCACCTCGTCCCGCTCGTCCAGCGCCGCGCCCGCCGCCGCCCGCGCCACCTCCCCGGACACGGCGGCCCCGAGCCGCACCCGCGCATGCCCCTTGCCGCCCGGCCGGTCGGCAACGGCCACGACGATCCACGGCGCCCCGCGCAGCGCCGACCCCTCCGCCGGCTCCGCCCGCGTCCCGGACACCATGAGGTACGACCCACCGTCCAGCTTCCCGACCCGCTCGGGGAACGCCAACGCGGCGACCAGCCCGGCGATGCCCTCCTCCCCGGCGCCCGCCTGTGGCCGGCCGGCATCGGCGGGTGCGCGGGAAGACTCCGTCACGGCGGACCGCAGCCGCCGTACCTCCGTGGCCCAGCGCGCCGCATAGCCGTCACCCCCGCGCCGGGCGGAGCGCAACGCCCCGGCGAGATCGTCGCCGTACTCCCGCGGTACCTCCTCCGACAGCAGCGCGACCACCTCCGCCCCCGCCCCGGACGTGTCCAGCAGCGCCCGCCCCAGCCGCGGGTGCAGCCCGAGCCGGGAGAGCCGTACGCCGCGCTCCGTCGGCCGCCCGGCGGAGTCCACCGCGCCCACCGCCGCCAGCGCGGAGCGCGCCGCCGCCATCGCCCCGCCCGGCGGCGGATCCAGCAGCGCGAGATCCGAGGCGTCCGGATCGCCCCAGCAGGCCGCCTGAAGGGCGAACGACGTCAGGTCGGCCACCTTGATCTCCGGCGCCGGAAACGCCGGCAGCCGGCCGTCCTCGGCCTCCGCCCAGCACCGGTACACCGCACCCGGCGCCTCCCGCCCGGCCCGCCCCGCCCGCTGCCGCCCGGCCGCGCGCGACGCCCGTACCGTCGTCAGCCCGCTGAGCCCGCGCGCGTGATCCACCCGAGGCTCGCGGGCCAGCCCCGAGTCCACCACCACCCGCACACCGGGCACGGTCAGCGAGGACTCCGCGACCGACGTCGCCAGCACCACCCGCCGCCGCTCACCGGGCGACAGCACCGCCTCCTGGACGCCCGCCGGCGCCCGCCCGTGCACCTGGAGCACCTCGATGCCCCCCAGGTCGCCCAGCTGACCCGCCACCCGCGCGATCTCGCCGACTCCGGGCAGGAAACACAGCACGTCACCGTCCCGCTCGGCCAGCGCCCGCCGCACCACCGACGCCACATGCGCGAGCAGCGCGGGATCCACCCGCATCCCGTGCGGCGGCCGCACCGGGCGCGCGGGCGGCGCCCACACCACCTCCACGGGATGCGCGGTCCCCGCCGCCTCCACCACCGGCGCCCCGCCCAGCAGCCGCGCCCACCCCTCGGCGTCCGTGGTCGCCGACGCGGCCACCAGCCGCAGTTCCGGCCGCAGCGCCTGCCGTACGTCCCACAGGAAGGCCGCCACCGTGTCGGCGTCCAGATGCCGCTCATGGCACTCGTCGAGCACCACGACGTCCACCCCGGCCAGCTCCTGATCCCGCTGGAGCCGCTGGAGCAGCACCCCCGTGGTCACGACCTCCACCCGTGTGCGCCGCCCCACGGCCCGCTCGCCGCGCACCGTGAAGCCCACGCTTTCGCCGGGCCGCTCACCCAGCAGCCACGCCATCCGGCGCGCCGCCGCACGGGCCGCGATCCGCCGCGGCTCGGCCACCACGACCCGCCGCGCGGGCCCGTCCCCGACCAGTCCCGCCAGCACCAGCGGCACCAGCGTGGTCTTGCCGGTGCCGGGCGGCGCCACCAGGACGGCGGTGCCGCCGTCCGCGAGCGCGTCGGTCAGGGCGGGCAGGGCGGAGCGCACGGGCAGCGCGTCCAGGGCGTCCAGGGCGTCGTAACGGATCACGCTCTTAAGTGTCGTACGGCCTTCAAACCCGCCCGGCGTCCCCCGTCCGGGCGAACTCGTCTCCGGCTCCCCGCCGGGGCGGACCCGGCCCCCGCCTCACCCGATCGTGGACGTTTCAGTCCCGCTCGCACACGAAGACGGCCGTCCCCGGAATCAGGCTGCCCCGCAGCGGGGACCAGCCGCCCCACTCCGAGCTGTTCCAGGCCGGCCACTCCGGCTCCACCAGGTCCACCAGCCGGAACCCGGCGGACACGATGTCGCGCACCCGGTCGCCCAGCGTCCTGTGGTGCTCCACGTAGACCGCCCGGCCCCGCTCGTCCTGCTCGACATAGGGCGTGCGGTCGAAGTAGGAGGCGGACACCGACAGGCCCTCGGGACCCGGCTCGTCCGGGAACGCCCAGCGGATCGGATGGGTCACCGAGAAGACGAACCGGCCGCCGGGCCGCAGCACCCGCCGCACCTCGCGCAGCACCAGGCGCGGATCGGCGACGAACGGCAGCGCGCCGTACGCCGAGCACGCCAGGTCGAAGGAGCCGTCCGCGAAGGGCAGCGCGCACGCGTCCGCGCACACCAGCGGAAACGATCCGCCGATGCGCAGCGCGTGCTGGAGCTGGCGGTGCGAGAGGTCCAGGGCCACCGGACGGGCGCCCTGGGCGGCCAGCCAGCGCGCACACTGCGCCGCGCCCGCGCCGATCTCCAGGACGTCCTTGCCCTTCAGCTCCTCCGGCGGGCCGAGCAGCTCGGCCTCCACCTCGTCCAGCCCCTCCGGGCCCCACACGAAGCGGTCGTCGCCGAGGAACGTGCCGTGCTCGACCTGGTACTCGTCCGCGTTGCGGTCCCACCAGCCCCGGTTGGCCCGGCTGCTCTCCGTGACGTCGGCCTCACGGCGGGTGGCTTCGGGCTCGAACCCCTCGGGCTCGGGCCGTTCGGACTCTTGGATGATCGGCTCCCTCGTCGTAATCTTCCGTCCCGACCACCGGACGGCGGTACGCCGCCCACGGGGGTCGTACAGCCCTGCCACGCGGCCATGCGGGACATTTCCTGCCGGGTATACGGCGATCCGCCCCTGGTGTCCGCCTTCGCGCATTGACCCTGTCCGGCTGCCCCCGTATGCTACAAGTTGCGCTGCGGGCCTGCGCGCCTCAGACGTAGCAGGCTGCGCTCGCATCTGTATGTATGTCCCCTCGGTTCTCGAGGCGCCACCGGGCACCCGGTGTCCTGAAAAGGTGGCGCTTCCTTGGCTGTCCGGCTTCTGCAGAGCGAAACAGGCTCCCGGCGTAAGCAGTACCTACGACTTCAATGTCCGTACCGGAGCCCTTTCCCACATGACGAGCAGCACCGAGACCACCGCCACCACCCCGCAGGTAGCGGTCAACGACATCGGTAACGAGGAAGCTTTCCTCGCCGCGATCGACGAGACGATCAAGTACTTCAACGACGGCGACATCGTCGACGGCGTCATCGTGAAGGTCGACCGGGACGAGGTCCTGCTCGACATCGGTTACAAGACCGAAGGTGTCATCCCGAGCCGCGAGCTCTCGATCAAGCACGACGTCGACCCGAACGAGGTCGTTGCCGTCGGCGACGAGATCGAGGCCCTTGTCCTCCAGAAGGAGGACAAGGAAGGCCGCCTGATCCTCTCGAAGAAGCGCGCCCAGTACGAGCGTGCCTGGGGCACCATCGAGAAGATCAAGGAAGAGGACGGCATCGTCACCGGTACCGTCATCGAGGTCGTCAAGGGTGGTCTCATCCTCGACATCGGCCTCCGTGGCTTCCTGCCGGCCTCCCTGGTCGAGATGCGTCGCGTCCGCGACCTCCAGCCGTACGTCGGCAAGGAGCTCGAGGCCAAGATCATCGAGCTGGACAAGAACCGCAACAACGTGGTCCTGTCCCGCCGCGCCTGGCTGGAGCAGACCCAGTCCGAGGTCCGCCAGACGTTCCTCACGACCCTCCAGAAGGGTCAGGTCCGCTCCGGTGTGGTCTCCTCGATCGTCAACTTCGGTGCCTTCGTGGACCTGGGTGGCGTCGACGGTCTGGTCCACGTCTCCGAGCTGTCCTGGAAGCACATCGACCACCCGTCCGAGGTTGTCGAGGTCGGCCAGGAAGTCACCGTCGAGGTCCTCGACGTCGACATGGACCGCGAGCGCGTCTCCCTGTCGCTGAAGGCGACCCAGGAAGACCCGTGGCAGCAGTTCGCCCGCACCCACCAGATCGGCCAGGTCGTGCCCGGTAAGGTCACGAAGCTGGTTCCGTTCGGCGCGTTCGTCCGCGTGGACGAGGGCATCGAGGGTCTGGTCCACATCTCCGAGCTGGCCGAGCGCCACGTGGAGATCCCGGAGCAGGTCGTCCAGGTCAACGACGAGATCTTCGTCAAGGTCATCGACATCGACCTCGAGCGCCGTCGCATCAGCCTCTCGCTGAAGCAGGCCAACGAGTCCTTCGGCGCCGACCCGGCCGCCGTCGAGTTCGACCCGACCCTGTACGGCATGGCCGCGTCCTACGACGACCAGGGCAACTACATCTACCCCGAGGGCTTCGACCCCGAGACCAACGACTGGCTCGAGGGCTACGAGAAGCAGCGCGAGGAGTGGGAGCGCCAGTACGCCGAGGCGCAGTCCCGCTTCGAGCAGCACCAGCAGCAGGTCATCAAGTCCCGCGAGGCCGACGCCGCTGCCGCGGCCGAGGGCGGCGAGGCTGCGGCTCCGGCCGCGACCGGTGGCTCGTACTCCTCCGAGGGTGCGGACACCTCCGGCGCCCTGGCGTCGGACGAGGCCCTGGCTGCCCTGCGCGAGAAGCTGGCCGGCGGCCAGAGCTGAACGCAGGCCGCTGAGGCTTAGCAGGTAGCTGCTGAGGGGCCCCACCTTTCGAGGTGGGGCCCCTCAGGGTTTTCCGGGGGTCTGGCTGCCGGGGCCCTCATCGGGACGCCGATCCCGTCCGTCAGGACGTCACCCCGATATTCGTCAGGCCCTTGCCGCCCGTCACCGTGTTCGAGGTGTAGACCGTCGTCGTGCAGTCAGTGGCGTTGTTGGTGACGTCGATGGCCAACTGGGTGGGGCCCGTGGCGCCGGTCAGGGTCGACCGGTTGTTCTTGAAGACCGTGCCGCAGCCCCAGCCGGGTTGCTGGGTGTGGGTCTGGTAGCCGTCGTTGCTGGTGTGGACGCCGGTGTTGTCCTGGACCAGGACGCCGTTGCCCTTCACATCGACCCAGGAGTCGTCGTAGTTGGCGCCCGTCAGACCGCTGCCGTCGAAGGTGTTGCCGACGATCCGTGTCCCGGTCGTGCCCTCCTTGACGTCGATGTTCTCGCCGCCCACGTCCGGGCCGATGGTGTTGCCGAGGATCTGAACGCGGTCGCTGTGGTCGGACAGCGTGCCGGCGGTGCCGACATAGACGCCCTCGCCCATGCCGTCGCCGTCGTTCCCGGTGTCGTAGATCTTCGAGTTCCTGATCACGCCGTCCGTGCTGGAATCGTGGAAGTGCACGCCCTCCATGGCCAGGCCGTGCACCGTGACGCCGTCCACGATCACGCCCTTGGCCGCGTCGATCATGATGCCCTTCTGGCCGCCGGTCACGGTCAGCCCGCTGACCGTCCAGTAGGAGGCACCGTTGAGGTGCAGCCCGTAGCCGCCGCTCGCGGTGAGGATGGCCTTGGCGGAGCCGGTGAGGGTGATGCGCTCGGACGCCGTGGCCGGCGTGGTCGCGTTGAAGTTGCCCTTGTAGGTGCCGTCCGCGAGATGGATCGTGGCGCCGGGCCGCGCGCCGGCCAGCGCGGTCTTCAGCTGGGCCGCGGTCGTCACCTCGACCGTCGAGGCGGCCATGGCCGGGCCGGGGGCGGCGAGGAGCAGACCACCGGTGACGGCGGCCGTGGCGAGCAGGGAGGTGAGCGGCATGGATATGCGCATGGGGGGTGCCTTCCTGTTCCAGGGGGCGATCTCGTACGTACGAGCTGCGATCTCATACGTGAATCGTGGCCGACATGATGAACAGTGCACCGTGAAGGTACGGACCAGGTGACGGAGCGTCAAGACGGTCTGCGGGAGATCGCTGACCAGCGACGGGTGGCGGGAATGCCCCCGTTCAAGGGCGCGTTGTAGCCATGGAACAGGAGGAGGAGCGGTCACAGTGCTTGATCCGCAGGGTTTGTACGCATGGGAGCCGAAGGGCCTGGCCGTGGTCGACATGGCGCTCGCCCAGGAATCGGCCGGCCTTGTCATGCTCTACCACTTCGACGGATACATCGACGCGGGCGACACCGGCGACCTCATCGTCGACCGGCTGCTCGACTCACTGCCCCACCAGGTCGTCGCCCGGTTCGACCACGACCGGCTCGTGGACTACCGGGCCCGCCGGCCTCTGCTCACCTTCAAGCGCGACCGCTGGACCGACTACGAGACTCCGGCGATCGAGGTCCATCTCGTCCAGGACACCACCGGCGCCCCCTTCCTGCTGCTGTCCGGACCCGAGCCGGACGTGGAATGGGAGCGCTTCGCCACGGCGGTACGGCAGATCGCCGACCGGCTCGGCGTGCGCCTGTCCGTGAACTTCAGCGGCCTGCCCATGGGCGTCCCGCACACCCGCCCCGTGGGCCTCACCCCCCACGGCAACCGCACCGACCTGGTCCCCGGCCACACCAGCCCCTTCGAGGAGGCCCAGGTGCCCGGCAGCGTGGAGCAGCTGGTCGAGTACCGGCTCATGCAGGCGGGTCATGACGTCCTGGGCGTCGCCGCGCACGTCCCGCACTACATCGCCCGCTCCCCTTACCCGGACGCCGCGCTGACCGTCCTGGAGGCCATCACCGCCGCCACCGGCCTGGTCCTGCCCGGCATCGCGCACTCCCTGCGCACGGACGCGCGGCGCACCCAGACCGAGATCGACCGGCAGATCCAGGAGGGCGACGAGGAACTGACCGCCCTCGTCCAGGGCCTTGAGCACCAGTACGACGCGGCGGCGGGCGCCGAGACTCGGGGCAACATGCTCGCCGAGCCGGTGGAGATCCCGTCCGCCGACGAGATCGGCCGCGAGTTCGAACGATTCCTGGCAGAGCGCGAGGGCGAGGCCTGAGCCCCGAGCCGCCGCCGTCCGGCTCCGGCCCTGCCACTGTCGGTGGCAGGGCCTAAGCTTCCGCTCATGCTGAAAGTTGGCCTGACCGGCGGGATCGGCGCCGGCAAGAGCGAGGTGTCGCGGCTGCTCGTGGACCACGGAGCCGTGCTGATCGACGCGGACCGCATCGCGCGCGAGGTGGTGGCGCCCGGCACACCCGGCCTCGCCGCGGTGGTCGAGGCGTTCGGCCCGGACATCCTCGCCGGGGACGGCAGCCTGGACCGGCCCCGCCTCGGCTCGATCGTCTTCGCCGACCCGGACAGGCTCGCGGTCCTCAACTCGATCGTGCACCCCCTGGTCGGCGCCCGCTCCCGCGAGCTGGAGGAGGCCGCGGCCCCCGACGCCGTGGTGGTCCACGACGTACCCCTGCTCACCGAGAACGGCCTGGCGCCGTTGTACGACCTCGTGATCGTGGTGGACGCGAGCCCCGAGACCCAGCTCGACCGGCTGATACGGCTGCGCGGGATGACCGAGGAGGACGCCCGCGCCCGCATGGCCGCCCAGGCCACCCGCGAGCAGCGGCGCGCGATCGCGGACATCGTGATCGACAACGACGTCCCCCTGGACGCGCTGCGCAAGCGGGTCGACGCGGTCTGGGACGACCTGGTGCGCCGGGCCCGCGGCACCTCCGCCGCGGACCGGCCCGCGGAATAGCGGCCCGGCGAGGGGCGTTGAACTCCGGGAACGAGGGAAGGACTCAGCAGTGCCCGAGACCAGCGGTTCCCCCGGACCCACTCCGGAGACGCATGTCATCGACTTCCGTGCCGCCGAGCAGCTGCTCCACGCGCGGGATCCGCGGGGCGCGGTGAAGCTGCTCGACGGAGTCATCGCCGCGCATCCCGAGAACACCGCGGCCCGGCTGCTGCGCGCCCGTGCCTTCTTCGCCGCCGCGCAACTGCGGCCCGCCGAGCTGGAGTTCACCATCGTCCTGGAGCGCGAGCCGGACAACGCCTTCGCGCATTTCGCCCTGGCTCGCACCTATGAGCGGCAGGGCCGCGCCGACCAGGCCAAGCGCCACTTCCGGCTGGCCGCGGCGCTGGATCCCAACCCGGAGTATCTGAAGGCGGCGCGGTTCGACGGCTGAGGCCGGGTGGTCGGACAGCCGACCCCGCGGTCGGAGGGCTGACGTCCTTCAGGGGTGCCGGTGGCGTGGCGGCCGGGGGTAGGAGGGTCCGCGCCGCGGCAGCCGGGGAGGGCGGCGCCCGTCGTCGTCCACCGGTTGGTACGGCGGCACGTCCTGGCCGGGCTGGTAGTGCGGGCCCTGCCGGATGTGCCGGACGATCATGGCCAGGTCGACGGTGACGATCAGCAGCAGCACCCCGCAGGCGACCGCCCAGCCGGGGCGTCCGACGAGCGCGAACACCGCCGTGCCGAAGACCGTCCAGACCAGCCCCCACACGCACAGCCACAACCGCGCCCGCAGAGCACTGCGCGCGGTCGCCGGTTCACTGCCTGTACGCATCGACCACCACTCCTGCTTGCAACGTACTCTCCGGGGCGGCGGGGCGCACCCACGGCGAGCGCCGGTCCCATCAGCTCCCGTTCGCCGGTCCCGTCAGCTCTCGCTCGGCGGTTCCATCAGCTCCCGCTCGCCGGTCCCATCAGTTCCCGCTCGGCGGTGGATCGCTCGAACGGGTGAACTGTGGTCGAACGGGAACGGGAGGGCGGGGACGGCCCGTTCTCCGGGCATGACGGTCGAGATGCGTGAGGGATACGAGGGCACAGGCACCGGTGCGATCACCCCGGACGGCTGCGCCGTGGAGGTCTACACCCGCCTGCCGGTCGGGCCGGAGCCGGACATCATCGCCGCCGCGGTACCGGCCGGGGCGCACATCCTGGAACTCGGCAGCGGGGCCGGCCGGATGACCCGCCCCCTGCTGGAGCGCGGCTTCACGGTCACCGCGGTGGACGAATCCGCCGGCATGCTGGCCCGGATCCACGGAACACGCACCATATGCGCCCCGATCGAGGAACTGCACCTGGGCGGCGAGAAGTTCGACGTGGTGCTGCTCGCCTCGTTCCTGGTCCACGCCGGTGACGAGGAGGTGCGCCGGGGCCTGTTGCGCACCTGCGCCCGCCATGTGGCCGACGGCGGCTGCGTGCTCATCCAGCGGGAGGGCGCCGACTACCACACCAATGTGCCGAGAGAGCGGGCCGATCCGGCCGGCTTCACGGTGCGCGTCGCCTCGGTGACCCCGGTCGGCGACGGAGTCGACTCCGTCCACGTCGAGTACGACTTCCCGGACGGCACCTGGACCCAGACCCTCCTCGCCCGGCCCCTGACGAAGGAACAGTTCGAATCGGCGCTGGCGGAGGCGGGGCTGGAGGTGGACAAGTACCTGACGGAGGACGGGACATGGGTACGGGCTGTGCGGACGCGGTAGGCGTCGGGGACGCGTTGGGCGCTCGGGGGACGTGGTGGGCGCGGCGGGCGTGACTTGGAGGCCGGGGGATGTGGTCGGCTCGGTGGGCGCGATGTGGTGGCCGGGGGATGCGGCGGGTCCGGCGTGCATGATTCGGACGCCGGGGGATGTGGTCGGCTCGGTGGGCGCGATGCGGACGCCGGGGGACGTGGTGGTCCGGCGTGCGCGATGGATGGGAAACAGACGCCGGGGCGGGGGCCGGCGCGTCGGGCGGTCCGCGTCACCGCCCGCGGGGTCGTCCCTCCCGCCCGCTCATGCCGCTGCTGAACCCCGGCGGCAGGAGGCCGCGCAGCCGCTCCAAGTCCCGGCGGTCACGCTTGGTGGGCCGGCCGGCGCCCCGGTCGCGGATACCGACGGGGGCGACGGCCTCGCGGGGCGGCGGGGGAGGGGAGTTGTCGATGTAGCACTGCACGGCCACGGGCGCTCCGACTCGCTTGCGGATGAGGCGCTTGACGACCACGATCCGCTCCCGGCCCTCGTTCCGCAGGCGGATCTCGTCGCCGACCCGCACCGCGTAGGCCGGCTTCACCCGCTCACCGTTCACATGCACATGCCCACCACGGCAGGCGGCGGCGCCCTGGGAACGCGTCTTGACCAGCCGTACGGCCCAGATCCAGCTGTCGATCCGGACCGACCCACCGCTGCCGGGACCCGCGGCCTCGGCGGCGGCGACCGCGGCGGCGACTTTGGGATCGACCGTGGTGTCCTGCGCGGGCTTCGCTTCGGTGTCCTCCGCGGGCTTTGCCTCGGGGGCGACCGTGGGCTGGGCCTCTGGGACCGTCGGCCCGCTGGCCGGGGCGCCGGAGTCCTCGGCACCCGCGGCAGGTCCCGCCCCGGCCGGCTCGCCGGTGCCCCGGTGCACGTTCTCGTCCGCATCCTCCAAAGCCATGTCCCGACCCTAACTCCACGGGCCGGGCGACCTGGACAGAATTTCCGGGGGCGGACGAAGGCTCACGGGGGAGTGGGCGCCGTCCGGGAAGCGGGTGCCGTCCGGGATGGGCCAGTCTCCGGGATGGGCCGGTCTCCGTGATGGGCTGCAGTCCGGGAGAGGGTGCCGTCCGGAGGGAGGGTGCGGGGAGGCCGGGGTGCGGGGCCGGTCGCCGGCATGGGCGGCGGCGCCCTGGGCATACGGTGATCCTATGGACGACAGCAGCCCCCTTGCCCGGCTGGACCGGCGGGTCACGGGCTGCCGGGCCTGCCCCCGGCTGGTGGAGTGGCGCGAGGAAGTGGCGCGGACCAAGCGCGCCGCCTTCGCGGACTGGACGTACTGGGGCCGCCCGGTGCCCGGCTTCGGACCCGCCGACGCCCGGCTCCTGATCATCGGCCTGGCCCCGGCCGCACACGGCGGCAATCGCACCGGCCGCATGTTCACCGGCGACCGCTCCGGCGATGTGCTGTATCAGGCGCTGTACGACCTCGGGCTCGCCAGCCGGCCCACCTCGGTCCGCATCGACGACGGCCTGGAGCTGTACGGGGTCCGGGTCACCTCACCCGTGCACTGCGCGCCGCCCGCCAACAAGCCGACGCCCGGCGAGCGCGACACCTGCCGCCCCTGGCTGGTCCAGGAGCTGAAGCTGCTGCGTCCGACGCTGCGGGCCGCGGTGGTGCTCGGGGCCTTCGGCTGGCAGGCGGCGCTGCCCGCGTTCACCGAGGCCGGCTGGACCGTGCCCCGCCCCCGCCCGGCCTTCGCCCACGGCGCCCGCGTCGCGCTCGACGGCCTGGACCTGTTCGGCTGCTTCCACGTCAGCCAGCGCAACACCTTCACCGGCAAGCTCACCCCGGCGATGCTGCGCGAGGTACTGGGCACGGCGGCACGAACGGCCGGGCTACCGGTGTCCTGAACCGCTTCAGGGCCGCCAGACGTACCGCACATCCGGTTCCCGCTCCTCGTTTCCGCTGCCGTCCGTGGACTCGGCGACGAGGAAACCGTGGCGTTCGTAGAAGCGGTGGGCGGGCTTGTTGACCTGGAAGGTCCACAGGGTCAGCCCCTGCGGGCTGCGCTCCTTGGCCAGCGCGACGAACCGGTCCCCGAGCCCCAGCCCCCGCCGGTCCGGCTCCAGATACAGCTGGGACAGCAGCTGTCCGTCGAGCACCATCACCCCGATGATCCGCTCCCCGTCCTCCTCCGCCACCCAGGTCTCCCGCAACGGCACGACGACGTCCCGGAAGTAGTCGCGGACATCGTCGTCGGTGTGCGGCCGGACGACCGTGGGCAGCGCGGCGGCGAAGGAGCGCAGCCAGACATCGGCGGCGGCCCGCGCGTCGGCGGCCCGCGCCCGCCGGAGGACGACACCGGTCACCGTCGTACCCCTTCGTTTTCCCGGCCCCGCACTTTGGCCTCCGAGTCGTCCGGCACCACCGCCGTGATCTCCAGGAACTCCTCGGCCTGGCGCACCGGATCGCCCGGTCCGACGATCTCACCGGGTGAGCAGGCGGGTGGTGGAAGAAGGGTGGGGACGGTGACGCGCTGGATCACGGAGTTGCTCCTACGACGGTCAGCGGACAATCTCCCGATCATCGGCCTCCGACGGATGCGCGCGCACCCCATTTTCCCGGCGCGGCAAAGGACATGAGGGAAACCCGCGAGCGCGCCCGGCGGACCATGACACAGACTGGCCCCATGCCTCACCCCGACCCGGACGCCCGTCCCGGAGCAGCCGGCCCCCTCCCCGGCGGCCCCGGACCCGACCACGTCCCCGACCCCGACTCCGGCTTCCTCTCGAACACCGCCGACCGGCTGGCCGCGCTTCCCACCGTCCGCGCGGTGGCCCTCGGCGGCTCCCGCGCCCAGGGCACCCACCGCCCGGACAGTGACTGGGACCTCGCGGTCTACTACCGCGGCCCCTTCGACCCCGCCGGCCTGCGCGCCGTCGGCTGGCCCGGCGAGGTCGGCGAACTCGGCGGCTGGGGCGGCGGCGTCTTCAACGGCGGCGCCTGGCTGGCCATCGACGGACGCCGCGTCGATGTGCACTACCGCGACCTGGACGTCGTGGAACACGAGCTGGCCGAGGCGGAACAGGGACGGTTCCGGGTGGAGCCGCTGCTGTTCCACCTCGTCGGCATCCCCACCTACCTGATCGTCGCCGAGCTCGCCCTCAACCAGGTGCTCCGCGGCGAACTGCCCCGCCCGGCCGGCTACCCCGAGCGGCTGCGTCGTACCGCCGCCGAGCGCTGGGGCGGCACCGCCCGCGCGACCCTGGACTACGCCAAGGCCAACCACGCGCCCCACGGCCGCCTCACCGAGACCGCGGGTGCCCTCGCCGCCGCCGCTGCCCAGGCGGCCCACGCGGTCCTCGCGGCCCGCGGCGAGTGGGTCACCAACGAGAAACGGCTGCTGGAGCGGGCCGGACTACGGGAGTTCGACGAGGTGACGGGCCGGCTGCGGGCCACCCCCGACGCTCTGGTCACGGCCGTCACCAGGGCCGAGGAGATCATCGCCGGGGCACTGAGTACGACTTGGCGAACAGCGCCGTCGTAAACCCACCGGAGAAAATCCCCGCCTGGGCGATGAGTTCCGCCACCGCCGCCGGTCACCACCACGAACCGACCGTCGGACAGGAGGGCCCATGTCGCTACCGGAGATCGTCTCGCGCGAGCAATGGCGCGCCGCGCGCGAGGAGTTGCGGCGCCGGGAGGAGGCGGTCAGACGGGCGCGCGAGGCCCTCGGCGCCGAGCGGCGGCGGCTGCCCATGGTCGAGGTCGACCCGGAGTACCTGTTCGAGGGCGGTGACGGCAAGGCCACCCTCCTCGACCTCTTCGAGGGGCGCTCCCAACTCGTCGTCCACCACTTCATGTTCGCCCCCGAGTGGACGACCGGCTGCCCGTGCTGCGCCGCCTTCCTGGACCAGGTCGGCCACCTCGCCCATCTGCGCGCCCGCAACACCTCGTTCGCGGCCGTCTCACGGGCGCCGTTCACCCGCATCCTGCCGTTCAAGGCGCGGATGGGCTGGGCGGTGCGCTGGTACTCCTCGTCTCCGGGCGACTTCGACGAGGACTTCGGGGCCACCGTGCGGGACGGCGGGAAACCGGTCGAGCGACCGGGCCTGAGCTGCTTCCTGCGCGAGCGCGACCGGGTCTTCCACACCTACTCGGTGTACGACGGGGACCTGGACGAGCTGGGAACCACCACCGCCCTCCTCGACCTGACCGCCCTGGGCCGCCACCCCGAGGGAAGCGAGGCGCTGCGCCTGCACGACGAGTACGAGTTCTGACGCCGACAGCGGGCTGCGTGCCGATAAGTGACCGAATCGTCACGATGTGTGCCGGATTCGTGTCAGACATGTCTCAGTCGGGTCACCGGGCGAAGCGTTCGGCCCCCGCGAAGCGTTCATTCAAGCAGGACGGCGCTTTGTGGAGGTGCGCGATGGTGAACGGGAGAACGGTGCTCGAACGCTTTCCCGCCGGCGGCCCGCGCGGATCGTGGCCCGCCGAGGAGTTCGCGCACGCGCGGCGTCTGGAGGGCCTGCCCGCGGAGGTCGTCATGGACCTCGCGACGGACACGTTCCTGGTGATCGTGCGGGGGAGCGAAACGGTCGAGTGAGCCGCGCGCGGCGATGACGACGACCTTACGCGGTGACGGTCCGCGACCAGTCCGGGGTCGTGCCCGTCGCCCGGCACAGCGCCAGGTAGAGGGGGATCGGCGGGGTGTACGGCGCCGTGCCCCCCGGATGGTGGACCAGCCGGGCGGCGCCCCTGACCAGGGCACCCGGAGCGTACTGGGCGGGCTCCGGCCATGGCAGGGCGTAGTCGGAGTCCGAGGGGACGAGCCACCACCAGTGGGCGTCGTCGGCGTACACACAGCCCAGCCGCGGCAGCCGCGACACGACGAGCGGCCCGAGCCGGTCGGGCACCCCCACGGCATCGCAGCCGAGCGGCACCGTCATGCCCTCCGGCACCTGGAGCCGGTTGAGCGGCTCCGAGGCGGGGCGGCGGCGCTGTAGTCGTACCAGGGTGTCCATCCCGATCGCCCGCTCGGACCCCGCGGCCTCCAGACGGACGTCGAGGCGCCTGCCGGAACCCCGGACGCCGTGCCGCCCCCGGCCCGCCGCGCCGGTCACGGCCGCTCCCGCAGACGCTGCTCGGGGGACCGGTGCGGACGGCGCTCCGGCACGCCGTACCGCTCCTGCGCCCCGTGCCACCGGTGGTCCGGGGTCCGCCGCGGGGGCCGGCCGGACACCTCGTGCGGAGGATGCTGCGCCGGTACCCGGAGCGCGGGCTGTTCCAGCGCGTCCCCGACTCGGTCGGTACCCATTTCACCGTCCATACCGTGATCCAAGCCGTGGTCCGTGCCAGGGGCCCTGCGGTGCTCCATGCCGTGGTCCTCGGTCTGTTCGTCGCCGTCGGAGCCGTCCGGCCGGTCCGGTTTGGGGCGGGCGGCGCCCCAGCCCAGGTCGGCGCGCGGCCCGGTGGAACCCGGAGGCACCTCGTCCCGCGTCAGCTCGGCCCAGACCAGCAGTCCGGAGCCGTGCTCCTGCGCGCCCCAGGACCGGCACAGCGCCTCGACGAGGAGCAACCCCCTCCCGTGCTCCTCGTCGGGGCGCTGCGGGGACGGGTGGGGCTCGCCGGGGGCGCAGCCCTCGTCGCGTACGGCGATGCGCACCAGGCCGTCCCGGTCATGCAACTCGCACACGACCCGCTCACTGGCGGTGTGCACGATCGCGTTGGTGACCAGCTCCGATATGACCAGAGCCGCGCTGTGACAGGTGTCCGCGCACACCGACCAGCCGGTCAGCCGGGCCTGCGCCAGGCGCCGGGCCCGGGCGACGGAACCCGGATGCGCGGCCAGCTCGAAGCGGAACCGGCGTTCGACGGCGGCGCCACCCCGAGGGGCCGCAGCCGTCGCGGCGCCGTGACCGGGACGGTCCCCGGCGGCTTCTGTTCCTAAAGGCGCGGACGGAATCACGCCTGCCACTATCGCCCCGCCGCGGACACTTGGCAAGGGTCACTCTGAAAAATGCAGAGTGCGCTGTGACTCGGTCAGGCGCCGTGGCACACTGCTCGCAACAGCACGTCGAGCGGCGCCAATTGGGTCCATCGGGGGTCCGACCCGATCTCCGAGTGAGTCTTCGAACGGCGCCGCAGGGCTGTCAGGGTTCCTTCGGGAGAAGGCTTTCGGTGGAGGTGGGAGCGTGAGCGAACCGCGGTCCGCGCCGACGGTGGGTCAGGTGGTCCTCGGGCGGCGCCTGCTGGACCTGCGGGAACGCGCCGGACTGAAGCGTGAGGACGCCGCGCGGGTACTGCGCGTCGCCCCCGCGACCGTCCGCCGTATGGAGATGGCCGAGGTCGCCCTCAAGATTCCGTACCTCCAGTTGCTGCTGAAGGCCTACGGCGTCCCCGACGAGGAGGCCGAGGCCTTCGTCCAGCTGGCCGAGGAGGCCAACCGCCCCGGCTGGTGGCAGCGATTCCACGACATCCTGCCGGGCTGGTTCTCCATGTACGTCAGCCTGGAGGGCGCCGCGAGCCTCATCCGCTCCTACGAGCCGCACTTCGTCCCCGGACTGCTCCAGACCGAGGACTACGCGCGCGGAGTGCTCAGATCCGGGGCGATCGGCCAGACCAGCCCGGACGACATCGAGCGCCATGTCGCGCTGCGCATGCGCCGCCAGGAACTCCTCCGGCGCCCCGACGCGCCCCGGTTCTGGGCCGTGATGGACGAGACCGCCCTGCGCCGCCCGGTCGGCGGCCCCGAGGTGATGCGCGCCCAGTTCGAACGGCTCATCGAGGCCGCGAGCCTGCCGAACGTGACGCTCCAGGTCGTCCCGTTCGAGAACGGCCCGCATCCGGGGACGTACGGGCCCTTCGTGCTGTTCCGATTCGCCATGTCAGAACTGCCGGACATGGTCTACAGCGAGTACCTGACCGGCGCGGTCTACCTCGACGCGCGCGCCGAGGTGGCGACCCACCTCGAGGTCATGGACCGCATGGCGGCGCAGGCCGCCACGGCGCAACGCACGAAAGAGATCCTTCAGGATCTCTGCAAGGAGCTGTGAATGAAACGCATCGAGCCGCGTTCCCGCGTCTACAACGGCATGCCCGCACGGGAGCTGGGCAGCGAGGGCTGGCACAAGCCCTGGAGCGGCGGCAACGGCGGCAACTGCCTGGAGGCGATGAAACTGGCCGACGGCCGTATCGCCGTACGCCAGTCCACCGATCCCGACGGACCGGCCCTGATCTACACCACGGACGAGATGACCGCCTTCATAGAGGGAGCCAAGGCGGGGGAGGCCGACTTCCTGCTTTCCTGACACGTGTCGCTTGTGTTGTTACTTGCTCGACTTCTGCTCTTGACAACAGGCTTGACCAACAGACTCAACTGACCATCACCACAGACGCTTACGGAGTGCCGCATGAGCGGGCAGGACCCGACGGCCATCGAGATCGACACCAGCAAGCCGCATCCCGCACGGATGTACGACTGGTACCTCGGGGGCAAGGACAACTACCCCGTCGACGAGGAAATGGGCCGCCAGATGCTGGCGCTCGAACCCCGCGTGCCGGTCATGGCACGGGTCAACCGCGCCTTCATGCACCGCGCCACGAGGTGGCTGGCCCAGCAGGGCGTACGGCAGTTCCTGGACATCGGCACCGGCATACCGACCGAGCCGAACCTGCACCAGGTCGCCCAGGAGGTCGCGCCCGACGCCCGCGTCGTCTACTGCGACAACGACCCGATCGTGCTCGCCCACGCGGCCGCCCTGCTGCGCAGCACGCCCCAGGGTGCCACCGAGTACCTCCAGGCCGATGTGCGCGACCCGGACGCGATCATCGCCGGCGCCCGCGAGGTCCTCGACCTGAAGCAGCCGGTCGCCCTCTCGCTGATCGCCCTGCTGCACTTCATCACGGACGCGGACGGCGCGCACGAACTCGTCCGCCGGCTGCTGTCCGAACTGCCCTCCGGCAGCTACCTGATGATGACCCACGCCACCTCCGACTTCACCCCGGAGGAGTCCGCCACCGCCACCGACAAGCTCAAGAGCGCCGGCATCACCATCGCCCTGCGCTCCCGCGCGGAGTTCACCCGCTTCTTCGACGGCCTCGAACTCGTCGAGCCCGGCGTCGAGATCGTCCACAAGTGGCACCCGGAGCTCGGCGAGCCGGTGCCGGGTCAGGACGACGGGGTGATTCCCGGATACGGTGCGGTGGCTCGTAAGCCGTAAGCGGGAGCCGTAATCGGGGGGCGTGAGCGGGGAGCCGTAAGCGAGGGTGTGCGAGCCGGGGGCGCAGGCGGGGGGCGTAAGCCCTGATCGGTGAGTGCGGCGGGGGCGGCGGGCGTCCGGGGGGCGTGCCGCCGTCCCCCCCGGCTCAGACCCGCATCGGCTTGTCTCCGGGCGAGATCGGTGCGGGCAGCTGCGAACTGCCCGTCAGATAACGGTCGACGGCCGCCGCCACCGCCCGCCCCTCCGCGATCGCCCACACGATCAACGACTGCCCGCGCGCCGCGTCCCCGGCCGCGAACACCCCCGGAACGTTGGTGGCGAAACCGACGTCACGGGCGATCGTGCCCCGCGCGTCGAGCGCCAGCCCCAACTGCTCGACCAGCCCGTCCTCCCGGTCCGGCCCCGAGAACCCCAGCGCGAGCAGCACCAGATCCGCCGGGATCGTCCGCTCGGTCCCCGGCACCGGCTGTCGCCGCTCGTCCACCTCCACCAGTTCGAGCGCCCGCACATGCCCGCCCTCGTCCCCGGTGAAACGCAGCGTCGACGCCGCGAACAACCGCGCGTCCGCGTCCGCCGCAGGCGCCGTCCGCAGCTCCGCCGCCTCCTCGTGCGCGGGCGACAACCGGTAGACCTTCGGATACGTCGGCCACGGCTCCGCGTACTCGTCGCGCTCCGCCCCCGGCTGCGCGTAGATGTCCAGCTGGGTCACCGACGCGGCACCCTCCCGCACCGCCGTGCCCAGACAGTCCGCCCCGGTGTCCCCGCCGCCGACGATCACCACATGCCGCCCCGCCGCCGACAACGGCGAAACCTCCAGATCCCCCTCGCCCACCCGGTTGGAAAGCGGCAGATACCGCATCGCCTGATGTATCCCCTCCAACTCCCGACCCGGCACCGGAAGTTCCCGCCACGCCGTGGCGCCCGTCGCGAGCACCACCGCGTCGTACCGCGTCCGCAGCTCCGCCGCGTCGACGTCCCGGCCCACCGACACCGAGGTGCGAAACCTCGTCCCCTCCGCCCGCATCTGCTCCAGGCGCCGCTCCAGATGCCGCTTCTCCATCTTGAACGAGGGGATGCCGTACCGCATCAGCCCACCGATCCGGTCGTCCCTCTCGTACACCGCGACCGTGTGCCCGGCCCGCGTCAACTGCTGCGCGGCCGCGAGCCCGGTGGGCCCGGAGCCGATGACGGCGACCGTCTTCCCCGACAGCCGCTCCGGCGGCCGTGCCGGCACGAACCCCTCTTCCCAGGCCCGGTCGGCGATCGCGCACTCGACGTTCTTGATGGTGACGGCCGGCTGGTTGATCGCCAGCACACACCCCGCCTCACAGGGCGCCGGACACAACCGCCCGGTGAACTCGGGGAAGTTGTTCGTCGCGTGCAGCCGGTCGCTGGCCGCCCGCCAGTCCTCGCGGGCCACCAGATCGTTCCACTCGGGGATGAGATTGCCCAGCGGACAGGCGTCATGGCAGAAGGGGACCCCGCAGTCCATGCACCGGTCCGCCTGCTTGCTGATGATCGGCAGCAGCGCCCCCGGCACATACACCTCGTCCCAGTCCCGCACCCGCTCCCCGACGGGCCGCCGCGCCCACTCCTGACGTGGCGTGGTCATGAACCCCTTGGGATCGGCCATGATCATCTTCCTCGCCTGGGCACCCCGCACCGGCCGCCCGACCGGCCAAACGCCACCGGACGGCACATATCGGCACTCTTCCGGCCACGATACGACTGCGGGGAGGGCGGCGCAGGGCGGCCGACGGGGTGGGGACGGGGCCGGTGGGTATCGCACTCCCTGGCCGGGGTCACCGTCTGTAGCCGAGGGTGCCTTCCGGTGCCCTCAGCCCACGCCCGCTTCCCCGCCCCCCCTGCCACGCCCGCAGCACTCCCTCCACGACGGGGGCGATCCGGCGCCGGGCCTCATACCGTGCCACCCCGCTCATCAGCAGCTGGTCGTACGGCGTGTCCACATGCCGTACGCCCGCCACGACCGCCGAGATCACCGCACCCTCGGACAGCGCCCGCCCTGCCGCACTGCGCCCCACCCGTCCGCTGCCCCGCACGGAGGCATGCGCCGCGATCGCCCGCGCCCGCTCCACCGGGCAGGCCGGAAACAGCCGGAGTATCTCCGCCGCGAACGCCGCCGCGAACCGCTCGTCCTCCACCCCCCTGCGCCGCGCGTCCCGCGCCCGCCGCCGGCGCCGGGCCTCCGCGTCCGCCAGGCACCGCTCCTCGGCCCGCGCCAGCGCCGCCCCCTCCACGAGCACACCCTGCCGCTCGTAACGGCCCTTGCGCCGGTTGAACCGCACCACCACCGCCGACAACGCGCTCTCCTCCCGCGACCTGCGAGTGAGAGCCGTGTCACCGCGCGGCAGCAGAACCAGGTGCCCGAGATCCGCGCAGCCCAGGCAGTGAGGGGCACCGTCCTCCAGCACCAGTAGCGACAGCGGCCCACGCCGACAGGCGGAACAGCGCTGGTGCTTGATGGGCTGAATGACGACAATCCCGTGCGAGGGACGGGGAGTTGAAGGGGTTTCCATGCTTGTTTCTTCCCCCGTTTCGGTGCGCCGGCTTTCCTCCTCACCCGCTCGGTCTGCGTGGCTGTCGCCGTGCGGCGGGCTTCACCTTGAAGCGAAGCCGTGTCGGGGATGCGTTCCGGTACGAAACGGACCAGCCGTTCAACCTGGTCCTCAGTAATCCGTTCCACGGCACAGGGCCCCCTCGCCCCCGCCCACCCCCTTCCCGCACCCGGCATCATGGCCCTGTGCGACTCGAAGCGATCACCTGGGAACGGCTCGCCGGACTGCTCGCCGACCGGCTTGCCGGGTCGGTGCCGGCCGACGGTGGCGCGTGGCTGCGCGTCGCCTTCGACGGGGCCCCGGCCGCCCGCCCCGGAGACCTGGCCGAGCGGGTCGGTGAGGCGCTCCGGGTGTGCGGCCGGCCCTCGCTGGTGGTCGGAGCGGAGGGCTTTCTGCGCCCCGCCTCACTGCGCCTGGAGCACGGACGGCGCGACGCGGAGTCGTACTACGGCGGCTGGTACGACACCGGCGCCCTGTGGCGCGAGGTGTTCGGCCCGCTCGACCCCGGCGGCAGCGGGCGCGTCCTGCCCGACCTGTGGGACCCGGCCACCGACCGCGCCACCCGCAGCCCGTACATCCAACTCCCGCCCGGTGGCGTCCTGCTGCTCCACGGCCCCCTTCTGCTGCGCCACTGGTTCCCGTTCGACCTGACCGTCCACGTCCTCCTGTCCCCGGCCGCTCTGCGCCGCCGTACTCCCGAAACCGATCACTGGACGCTCCCCGCCTTCGCGCGCTACGAGGCGGAGACCGACCCGGCCACCACGGCGGACGTCCTCGTCCGCGCCGACGATCCACGCCACCCCGCCTGGCGCGGCTGACCTCCGCCGACCGCCCCACCGGAACGGCCGCGTCCCCGCATGGCCCGTGCCGGATCGTCGGCACCCGCCCGCCGCCCGGTATGCCGCCGGTCAGGGCGGTCGTCGCGGCTCAGAGCCAGCCGTTGCGGCGGAACCCCCGGTACAGCGCCAGGCACGCCGCGGCCATCACCCCCATGGCCAGCGGATAGCCGAACCGCCAGTGCAGCTCCGGCATGTGGTCGAAGTTCATGCCGTACAACCCGCACACCATGGTCGGTACGGCGATCACGGCCGCCCATGCCGTGATCTTCCGCATGTCCTCGTTCTGCGCGACCGTCACCTGCGCGAGGTGCGCCTGGAGGATGGAGTTGAGCAGTTCGTCGAAGGCGGCTATCTGCTCCGTGGCGCGGGTCAGGTGGTCGAGCACATCCCGGAAGTACGCCTGTATGCCGGGGGCGACCACCCGCAGCGGCCGGGTGGCCAGGTCCTCCACGGGTCGGGCCAGCGGCATCACCGCCCGCTTCAGCTCCAGCAGTTCACGCTTCATCTGGTAGATGCGCCCCGGATCGAGCCGCGCACCCCCTTCCGAGAACACCTCCGTCTCCACCTGGTCGATGTCGGCCTGCACCGCGTCCGTCACACTGAGATAGCCGTCGACCACATGGTCCGCCAGTGCGTGCAGCACCGCCGCCGGCCCCTTGGAGAGCTGGTGCGGGTGTGCCTCCAGCTCCTCGCGCAGCGGCCCGAGCGAGCCGTGCCGGCCGTGCCGCACCGTGATGACGAAGTCCTCGCCGACGAAGGCCATGATCTCGCCGGTGTTCACCACCTCGCTGGTCGCGGTCAGCCGTTCGTGCTCCACGTAGCAGACGGTCTTGAACACCGCGAACAGGGTGTTGCCGTACTGCTCAAGCTTCGGCCGCTGATGAGCCTCGACCGCGTCCTCCACCGCCAGCGGATGCAGGTCGAACAGCTCGGCGACGCCCGCGAACTCGCGGTCCGTCGGCTCGTGCAACCCCAGCCAGACGAAGCCCTCGCCGGTCTTGCGGACCATCCGCACGGCTTCCAGCAGATCGGTGCACTGCGGTACCCGTATGCCGTCCTGGTACGTCACGCAGTTGACCACGGAGGAGCCCAGCGGTGAGCGGGCGGGATGGCTCAGGTCCACGCGCGGCCGCCGCCGGGTCAGCTGAGCGACCTTGCGCAGGCCGCCGGCCGTGCCCAGCTTCGTGACCTTCCGCAGATTCCCTGCCATGGACATCCGGGTCTCCTCGTGTGGATCTCCCCCTGCGACGCTTTCGCGCCCTGGCTCGAAAGTGTGCCAGTCCCGGGCAAAGAGCGGGCAAGCCTGTGGGAACACGGAGTTCCGCTTTGTTCCCGCCTGTGGAAAACCCCCGCCCGCCTCCGCGGAGCCGGCCGTCCACCCCTGCGACGCCAGCCGCCCGCCCCCGCGGAGCCGGCCCCTCGTCCCAGCGGTGCCGACCGCCCGGACCCGCCAGTCACCTGCGATGATGCGCGACATGACAGCATCCGACGGATATCTCCTGGACAACCAGCAGCGCGAGGCGGGGGAGCGCTTCGACGCGTTCGCCACCCTGTTCGACCCCACGACCTTCCGGCACATCGAGGCCCTCGGTATCGAGCCGGGCTGGCGCTGCTGGGAGGTCGGGGCCGGCGGCACCTCCGTGGTGTCGTGGCTCGCACGGAAGGTGGGACCGGACGGCGCGGTCGTCGCCACCGACATCGACACCTCGCGGCTGGCCCCCGTGGACCACCCGCCGGTGGAGATCCGCACCCACGACGTGGGCGCCGAGGAGCCGCCGGGGGAGGGATTCGATCTGGTCCACGCCCGGCTCGTCCTCGTCCATGTCCCGGACCGCGCACGCGCGTTGAGGTCCATGATCCAGGTGCTGAAGCCCGGCGGCCGACTGCTGATCGAGGACGCAGACCCCGCCCTCCAGCCGCTCACCTGCCCCGACGAGCACGGCCCCGAGCAGCGGCTCGCCAACCGGCTCCGCCAGGGCTTCCGCAGCCTGCTCGCCGAACGGGGCGCCGACCTCTCCTACGGCCGCCGACTGCCGCGCCTGCTCCGGGAGGCCGGACTGCGCGGCGTCGAGACCGACGGCTTCTTCCCCATGACCTCGCCCGCCTGCACCGCCCTGGAAGCCGCGACGGTCCGCCAGATCCGCGGCCGCCTCCTCGACGCGGGCCTGGCCACCGACGAGGAGATCGACCAGCACCTCGCCAACGTCGAGACCGGTGACATGGACCTGACCACGGCACCGATGATCTCGGCGTGGGGCCGCAAGGCGTAGCCCGTCCCTCGACGCGGCGCGCGGCATCTCGCGCGCGGCCAACCCGCCCGTACCCGGCTCGACCGGCACCGGCGCAACCGCCTCGCCCGACGGTTCTGTCGGCCACCCCGCCCCTCAGCCGCTCCGCGCCACGCCCTCCCCGGCCACCCGCCCCGGACGTGGTGGTCTGCCGCCGATCCGGGCCACCGCCCGCGCGCCCGCCCGGCACCCCCGCGCCGCCGCCTCCGTCGGGTCCGCGCCCGCGAGGAGGGCGGCGAGGAAGGCGCCGGTGAAGGCGTCACCGGCGCCCGTGGTGTCCCGCGCGCTCGCCGGTACGGCCGGGACGCGCACCGGCGCGCCCCCGGAGCGGGCGACCAGCGCCCCGTCCGCCCCCGCCGTGACCACCACCAGCGGGACGACACGGCTCAACTCCGCCGCCGCGTCGGCCGGTTCCGTCAGCCCCGTCAGCAGGCAGGCCTCGTCGCGGCTGGGCAGCAGCGCGTCCAGCCCCTTGGCGAAGGCGAGGAACCGGTCGGCCCCCAGCTCCAGCAGGAAGCCGGCCGACGCCGGATCCATGCTGACCGGCACGCCCCGCGCGCGTGCGGCATCGAGCGCGGTCCGCGCGAGCGCCCGGCTCGACTCCGTGAAGAGTAGATAACCCGACAAGTGCAGCCAGCCGACCCCGTCGAGCAACGCGTCCGACCAGTCCGCGGGCTCCAGCCGCAACGACGCCCCGCTGTCCGTCAGGAACGTACGTTCGGCCGCCGCGCCCGCGTCGACCAGGCACACCACCGTCCCGGTCGCCGCCTGCGGGTCGGTCACCAGCAGCGGCCGTACCCCGGCCGCGACCAGCTCCCGCTCGTGCCACTCCGCCGCGTCCGCGCCCACCCGGCCGAGCAGCCGTACGTCCGCACAGCCCGAGTGAGCCGCCCAGCAGGCCACGTTGGCACCCGCGCCACCCGGCACCGTCCGGATCACCGCGGCGGTGTCCGTGCCGGTCGCGAGCGGCCCCCGGTGCCGGGCGACCACGTCCGTGACGACGTCCCCGACGACCAGGAGCGCTCCCGTACGGCCCCCGGTCACCCCCGCGCCCACGCCGTGGCGATCCGCGCCCCCAGCCGCACATTGCCGCGCACCGCCGCCAGGTTGGCGCGCAGCGACGCACCGTCCGTGTGCCGCACGAGGTAGTCGAGGAGGAACGGCGTCACCGCCTGACCGGTGACGCCCTGCTCCGCACAGGCGGCGAGCGCCTCGTCGAGCACACGCGCGTGCAGCTCGGGATCGAGCTGCTCCGCCTCCGGTACCGGATTGGCGACGATCAGCGCGGACTCCGCCCCGCCCAGCGCGTCCTGGGACCGCATCACCTGTGCGACCTCCTCGGGGCCGTTCAGCGTCCAGTCGACCGGATACCCCGAGTCGGAGAGGTAGAAGCCGGGGAACCGGTCCGTGCCGAATCCGGCGACGGGCACGCCCAGCGTCTCCAGCCGTTGCAGGGTCGCGGGCACGTCCAGGATCGACTTCACGCCCGCGCACACCACCGTGATCCCGGTCCGCGCCAGCAGCCCCAGGTCGGCCGACTCGTCCTGCGTCACCGTCCACTCCCGGTGCACCCCGCCGAGCCCACCGGTGGCGAAGACCCGGATGCCCGCCAGCGCGGCCAGCCGCGCGGTCGCCGACACGGTGGTCGCCCCGCTCGCCCGCGCCGCCACGGAGAACGGCAGATCGCGATGGCCCAGCTTGCGGATGCCGCCGTCCTGGGCGACCCGCTCCAGCTGTGCCTTGTCCAGACCGATCAGCGGGCGCCCGTCGAGCACGGCGACGGTCGCCGGCACCGCGCCCTCGGCGCGTACCGCGTGCTCCAGCTCCAGTGCCACCCGCAGATTGCGCGGGCGGGGCAGACCATGGGCGATGATCGTGGACTCCAGGGCCACCACCGGCCGCCGTGCCTCGATCGCCTCCCGGACCTCTTCCGACACCACCAGCACCATGTGCCCGCCTCCTGTCCGCCGGTCCCTGCCGCTATCCCTGGCGGGCGCCGGCCACGGCTAAACACCCAAGGGCCCGGCGGCGCACCCGAAGCGGCCACACCTGGCCGAACGGCGACCGGCCCTGGCCGGATCCGGCGGGCGCCCGCTCAGAACAGCGGCTCGGGCAGCACCCCTTCCAGGGCGAGCAACTGCCGCTTGGTCTCCAGCCCGCCTCCGAACCCCCCGATTCCGCCGTCGCGCTCGACCACCCGGTGGCACGGCACGACCACCGGCAGCGGATTGGCGCCCATCGCCGCGCCCACCGCCTGCGCCCCGCCGGGCTGCCCGACCCGGCCGGCGAGATCGCCGTACCCCACCACGCTGCCGTACGGCACCCCGGCCGCCAGCTCCCGCAGCACCTGCCGGTTGAACCCGGAGATCAGCGACCAGTCCAGCGGCAGCTCGAAGTCCTGCCGCTCACCCGCGAAGTAGGCCCGCAGCTGACGTATCGCCTCGGCCAGCACCGGCGCCTGCGGATCCGCCACGGGCGCGCTGCCGAACCGCGCCGCCAGCCGCTCCAGCGTCCGCTCGCGCACCGCGTCGGTGGCGTGGAAGACCACGTTGACCAGTCCGTTCCTGGTCGCCGCCAGCATCAGCGGGCCGATGTCGGTCTCGACGACGGTCCACACCACCCGCTGCTCGTCCTGCCCATGGCTGTCCATGCGCCCACGGTACGACCCGCCACTGACAACGCCCGCCACCCCGGCTCGGCCCGCCCCGGAACCCCCGCGCCCGCCGATCCGGCCCGCCTGCCCCGCAACGCCCGCGCCCGCCGCGCGGCCCCGCACCGGCATCCCGCCCACGTGCCCCCGTCCGGGGCCCGGCTCACTTCGGGTCCAGCGCCGCCCGCACCACGTCCGCCTTGCTGCTGATGATCCCGTCGACGCCGTACCCGGCGACCTTGCGGGCGGTGACCTTGTCGTCCACCGTCCAGGCGTACACCCCGAGCGGCCGGCCGTGCGGCCCGCGGACGCCGTGCACCGCCGACACGTACGACTTGGTGAGTGACCCGTACGACGGATTGATCAGGTCGGCGAAGCGCGCGTACTGCTTCAGCTGGGAGACCGGGGGCGCCCCGAGGTAGGCCGTGGTCAGCGCGGGCTTGAGTTCGTGCACGGTCCGCACGCTGTCGGCGCTGAAGCTCTGCACGACGAGCCGCTTCAGATGGCCGCGGTCCAGCCAGCCCTCGTTGCCGAGGACCTTCAGGATCTGCTGCTCGATGCCCGGATACAGCTCCGGGTTCTTGACCTCCAGGAGCAGGCTCTCGTGGTTGCGCTCGACGCGGCGCATGTACTGCTCCAGCGTCGGCACGCGCGTGCCCGCGAAGGCGGGGGAGAACCAGCTTCCCGCGTCCAGCCGGGCGATCTCGGCGGCGGTGAAGTCCTTCACCTTCCACGGCGCCCGGCCGGGGAAGACCTTCTCGGCGTTCGTGGTGCGCTTCAGGCTGTCGTCGTGGATGACCACCAGTTGGCCGTCCTTCGTCCGCTGGACGTCGTTCTCGACCCAGGTGGAGCCCAGCCGCGCCGCCTCGTCGATCGAGGGCAGCGTGTTCTCGGGAGCGTAGGCGGGGGCGCCCCGGTGGGCGATCACCAGGGGCGGCCGGACGCCCGCCTTGGCGTCGGAGGTGAGGCTCACCAGGGCCACCGCGGACAACACCGCCAGGACCACGGCGGCCATCGCGGCGACCAGGCGCGTGTGCATGCTTACTCCTCGCGTCGAACGGAAACCCACAGCACCGGACCGACGACCCATGGCACGGACCGGCAACCGACAGCACCAGAGTGACAGCAGAGCGGCAACGGGACGCGGCCGCACGAAGGTCACATATGCCGGTAAGACGCCGCCTGGCGCTCACCGGTGGCTCACAAGTGGGGCAAGCCCGTGTTTCTTTGTCGGAAAGTCGTTCGACCATTCCGGTGGCAGTCATACTCTCAGCGACACCCCGGCCGCCCGCGCGGTCCTGGTACGGCGCGCATTTTCGGGGTTTCCGGGACGGATGAGGGCGAAGGGCAGCCGCGGATGCAGGGCACGGTCGACGGTTTCGGCTACGGGGCGGTCACCCCGTTGGTGGCCTATCTGATGGCCTGCCTCGGCGGCGCCCTCGGGCTGCGCTGCATCACCCGGTCCCTGCTGGTCAGGCACTCGCGACGACCGGCCTGGCTGGCCCTCGGCGCCGCCGCGCTCGGCTGCGGCACCTGGACCATGCACTTCGTCGCCATGATGGGCTTCAGCATCGAAGGGGCCCCCGTCCACTACGACGAGCCGGTCACCTACGCCAGCCTCGGGCTCGCCGTCGTCATGGTCGGCGTGGGTGTCTTCATCGTCGGCTACCGGGGCGCCACCGGGGCGCCCCTCTTCACCGGCGGCACCGTCACCGGGCTGGGCCTCGCCTCGATGCACTACCTCGGCATGGCCGGGATGCGCTTCCACGGCAGCTTCGCCTACAGCACCCCCACCGTCGTCGCGTCCGTCGCCATAGCGGTCGCCGCCGCCACCGCCGCCCTGTGGGCCGCCGGACGCGCCCGCGGTCTGCTGCCCAGCGTGGGGGCGAGCCTTCTGATGGGCCTTGCCGTCAGCGGCATGCACTACACGGCCATGGCCGCCCTCAGCGTCCACCTCGACGGCACCGCCGAGACCACCGCCGACACGCCGGACGCGTCCGCGCTCGTCCCCATGCTGCTCGGCCCCCTCGTCCTCCTGGTCCTCGCCGGCGTCGTCGTGATCCTCGACCCGATGCTGGTCCTGCGCCGCCCCGAGCAGGCGCCCGCCCTTCCCGCACCGGGTGTCCCGGCGACCGCCCTCGCCCCCCGCACCGCCCCTCACCTGCACCGACACCCCGGCAGGGGGCCCGTACGGCAGGGCGCCCGCACCCCGCAGAACCGCTGACCGGGCCCCGTTGTCAGTGGGGGGTCGTACGGTTGATGACATGCGGCCCGTTTCCCACATCGAACGCACGGTGGCGCCCATCGAGGTCGTCAGTTCCTACCAGCCCAGCGGCGACCAGCCGACGGCCATCGCCGAGCTGGCCAAGCGCATCGAGGCCGGCGAGAAGGACGTCGTCCTGCTGGGCGCGACCGGAACCGGCAAGTCCGCCACCACTGCGTGGATGATCGAGAAGCTCCAGCGCCCCACCCTCGTGATGGCGCCGAACAAGACCCTGGCCGCCCAGCTGGCCAACGAGTTCCGCGAGCTCCTCCCGAACAACGCGGTCGAGTACTTCGTCTCGTACTACGACTACTACCAGCCCGAGGCGTACGTCCCCCAGTCGGACACCTACATCGAGAAGGACTCCTCGATCAACGAGGAGGTCGAGCGGCTGCGCCACTCGGCGACCAACTCGCTGCTCACCCGCCGCGACGTCGTCGTGGTCGCCTCCGTGTCCTGCATCTACGGCCTGGGCACCCCGCAGGAGTACGTGGACCGCATGGTCCCCCTCAGAGTGGGTGACGAGGTCGACCGGGACGAGCTGCTGCGCCGCTTCGTCGACATCCAGTACACGCGCAACGACCTGGCCTTCACCCGCGGCACCTTCCGCGTCCGCGGCGACACCATCGAGATCTTCCCGGTCTACGAGGAGCTCGCCGTCCGCATCGAGATGTTCGGCGACGAGATCGAGGCGCTGTCCACGCTCCACCCGCTCACCGGCGAGATCATCAGCGAGGACCAGCAGCTGTACGTCTTCCCGGCCTCCCACTACGTCGCCGGCCCCGAACGCATGGAGCGGGCCGTCAACGACATCGAGAAGGAGCTGGGCGAGCGCCTGGCCGAGCTGGAGAAGCAGGGCAAGCTCCTGGAGGCCCAGCGGCTGCGGATGCGCACCACCTACGACATCGAGATGCTCCGCCAGATCGGCACCTGCTCCGGCGTGGAGAACTACTCGATGCACTTCGACGGCCGCTCGCCCGGCTCCCCGCCCAACACCCTGCTCGACTACTTCCCGGACGACTTCCTGCTCGTCATCGACGAGTCGCACGTCACCGTCCCGCAGATCGGCGCGATGTACGAGGGCGACGCCTCCCGTAAGCGCACCCTCGTGGAGCACGGCTTCCGCCTGCCCTCCGCCCTGGACAACCGGCCCCTGAAGTGGGAGGAGTTCCAGGAGCGCATCGGCCAGACCGTCTACCTGTCGGCCACTCCGGGCAACTACGAGCTGTCGCGCTCCGACGGCGTCGTCGAGCAGATCATCCGCCCGACCGGCCTGGTCGACCCCGAGGTCGTCGTCAAGCCCACCGAGGGCCAGATCGACGACCTGGTGCACGAGATCCGCAAGCGCACCGACAGGGACGAGCGCGTCCTGGTCACCACGCTCACCAAGAAGATGGCCGAGGACCTCACCGACTACTTCCTGGAACTGGGCATCCAGGTGCGCTACCTGCACAGCGACGTCGACACCCTGCGCCGCGTGGAGCTGCTGCGCGAACTGCGCGCCGGTGAGTACGACGTCCTGGTAGGCATCAACCTGCTCCGCGAGGGGCTCGACCTGCCCGAGGTCTCCCTGGTGGCGATCCTCGACGCCGACAAGGAGGGCTTCCTGCGCTCCGGCACCTCGCTGATCCAGACCATCGGCCGCGCGGCGCGCAATGTCTCCGGCCAGGTCCATATGTACGCCGACAAGATCACCCCGGCGATGGAGCGGGCCATCGACGAGACCAACCGCCGCCGTGAGAAGCAGATCGCCTACAACAAGGCGAACGGCATCGACCCGCAGCCGCTGCGCAAGAAGATCAACGACATCGTCGCGCAGATCGCCCGCGAGGAGGTCGACACCGAGCAGCTCCTCGGCAGCGGCTACCGCAAGTCGAAGGACGGCAAGGGAGCCAAGGCCCCCGTGCCCGCGCTGAGCGACAAGGCGGCCAAGGGCGGCAAGGCGGCCAAGGGTGCGAAGGGCAAGGCCGCGGCCGCGGTGCCCACGGACCGTCCGGCGGCCGAACTCGCCGAACAGATCGAGGAGATGACCGAGCGCATGCGCGCCGCCGCCGCGGAGCTCCAGTTCGAGATCGCGGCCCGGCTGCGCGACGAGGTCTCCGAGATGAAGAAGGAGCTGCGCCAGATGCGGGAGGCGGGCATCGCCTGATCCGGGACACACCGTCCGGGACATGCCGCCGGACCTCGGCATACACGCGGAGTGTTGCAACACCGACACAAAGCGCGGGCCGGGGTTCGGCGGTGTCGGTGCCCCTGCGTAGGGTTCTGATCAGCCGCGCGCTGCGCGACAACAGGGGACCTTCGAGAGGGGATTCAGCCGTGTCCGTCAACTTGACCAAGGGTCAGGCCATCAGCCTGGAGAAGAACGACGGGGGCACCCTCACCGCGGTCCGTATGGGGCTGGGCTGGCAGGCGGCCAAGCGCCGGGGCCTGTTCGGCTCGCGCACCAAGGAGATCGACCTGGACGCCTCCGCGGTGCTTTTCGCCGAGAAGCAGCCGGTCGACGTCGTCTTCTTCCGGCACCTGGTGAGCGACGACGGATCGGTGCGCCACACCGGCGACAACCTGGTGGGCGGCGCCGGTCAGGGCGGTGACGACGAGGCGATCCTCGTGGACCTCCAGCGCGTCCCTGTCCACATCGACCAGATCGTCTTCACCGTGAACTCCTTCACGGGCCAGACGTTCCAGGAGGTGGAGAACGCGTTCTGCCGTCTGGTGGACGAGTCCAACGGCCAGGAACTCGCCCGCTACACGCTGGCCGGCGGCGGCGAGTACACCGCCCAGATCATGGCCAAGGTGCACCGGGCGGGCTCGGGCTGGACGATGACCGCACTCGGTACCGCCGCCAACGGGCGCACCTTCCAGGACCTGATGCCGGCGATCCTGCCGCACCTGTAGACGCGGGTCCGGCGGGCGGGGCCTTACGACGACACGGCACGGGGGCGACGGGGATGACGGCCGAGCTGGTGCGGGGGCAGAACCATCTGCTGTCGCGGATCCGGCTGGAGATCCGGATCCAGGCCGGAGCCCCGGTCCTGGCCGGGGTCACGCTCGCCGACGAGAACGGCACGGTGCACGGCCCCCAGAGGGTCGCCCACCCTGGCGCCCCCGCACTCCCCGGCATCGAGGTCCCCAAGCGGGCCGCCGCCGAACACCGCCTGGCCGTGGACCTGTCAGCCGTGCCGGAGGCCGTCCACCGGGTCGGCGTCTTCCTCGCCCTGCCCACCGGGACCACGGGCCCGCACCGCTTCGGCGCCGTCCCCGCCCCGCACACCGCGGTGCACGGCCCCGACGGCACCGCGATCGCCCGCTACACCATCACCGGCCTGGACACCGAGGCAGCCGTCATCGCCCTGGAGCTGTACCGCAGACAGGGCGCGTGGAAGATCCGCGCGATGGGCCAGGGATACGCCGACGGCCTCCCGGCCCTCCTCGCCGACCACGGCCTGCCGGAGCCCGACACGCTCGCCACCGTCATACACGGAACGACGACTCCCGGCCCCGCGGCCGCGTACGACCATCACACGCACCGCACGGACGACGCGGGCCGCGGCGGCCCCTACGACCCCCCGGCGCCAGAGGACGTACCCACCACCGGCGGGCCGGTCGACTACGCGCATCCCCGCCGCACACGGCACACCGCCCCGCCCCCGCCCCGCCCGGTGGCCTCCCCGGCTGCCGAAGGACAGCCCGCCCCGCCGGTCGCGGGCGACGCCGTGGGCTGGTCGATGCAGGAGCGGCTGTACAACCAGGTCTGGGGCATGTTCGAGGACCTGGCGCGCACCACGGCCGCGTACCGCAGCGCCGTCGACTTCGCCGACACCCGTCTGGAGAAGGAACTCGACCAGGCCCTCGCCGACCCGCGCGCCCGCCTCGGCGACGGGAACGCGGCCGCGCGCGAGGCGGCCCGGACCCGCCGGGACCAACTGGCCGATCGGGCGCGCGCCGCCCTCGACCGCGACCTCGCCCAGCTGACCGCGGAATCCGAGGTGGTGGAACCGGTGCTCCCGCCCGCCTACGCCCGCTGGGACAGCCCCGTCTGGCACGGCTACCGCGTGCCCACCGAGCCGCCGATGGCGCTTCGGCTCGGTGATCTGCATATGCCCGAGAGCCTGCCGTTGCGCATTCCGCTGCTGGTCAGGCTGCCGCTGGAGCACGGTCTGTGGATCGACAGCGGGGCCGCGGACATGCCCGGAGATTCCTTCACGGCCTCGGACGCGCCGCGGCAGTCGGCCATGGAGGCGGCGGTGACGCTCGCGGCGCGACTGCTCGCCGCGTATCCGGCGGGGGAGTTCGCCGTGCGGGTCATCGACCCGGCCGGCGCGGGCGCACGTGCGCTGTGGCCGCTGACCGGCGCCGGAGTACTCGCGGCGCCGCCCGCGACCGGGGCGGCGGGCGTCACGGAGGTGCTGGAGCGGCTCACCCGGCGGGTCGATCTGGTGCAGATGGCGATGCGAGTCGGCGTGGCCGCGTCGCTGCCGGACGATGTGGACACCGCGCAGCAGCTGCTGATCGTCAACGACTTCCCGCACGGCTTCGACGACCGGGCCGTCACGCGGCTGCGCTACCTGGCGGACGAGGGCCCGGCCGTCGGCGTGCACCTTCTGCTGGTGGCGGACCGTGCTGATGCCGCCGCCTACGGTCCCCTGCTGGACCCGCTGTGGCGCTCGCTGATGCGCCTCACGCCCGTCCCCGACGATCACTTCGCCGACCCCTGGGTGGGTCATGCCTGGACCTACGAGCCCGCGCTCGCGCCGGCCGGCAGCCGGATCGTGGAGCAGGTGCTCGGCGAGGTCACCGCCGCTAGGACCAAGTGCAGGTAAAGATGATCTGACTTGGGGTTTTGATCTTTTCTTTGCTTTTCTCTTTACCAACGCTTGGTCGTTGGGGTACTGTTTTCCGTGCGGAGGGGAGTACTCCCTGACTGCGGCGCACCCGTCAGTACGGACCGGTTCCGGTCCCGGGGCGTCGGCCCCCGTGCGGGTGGAAGAGACCTCCGGCAGTGACAACGCATCTGTGCTTGCCATCTCGAAATGCCGGAGGTTGCCGTGGAAGTTTCGATGACCCTGTGGGTCCTGACCATCGTGGGCCTTGCCGCCCTGATCGGCTTCGACTTCCTCATCGGGCGCAAGCCCCACGAGGTATCGATCAAGGAAGCGGGCATCTGGACCGTCGTCTGGATCGTCCTGGCCGGTCTCTTCGGCCTCGGCCTCCTCGTCTTCGGCGGCGGACAGCCGGCCGGAGAGTTCTTCGCGGGCTACATCACCGAGAAGTCGCTGAGCGTCGACAACCTCTTCATCTTCGTGCTGATCATGACGAAGTTCGCGGTTCCCGCCCTCTATCAACGGCGCGTCCTGCTCATCGGCGTCCTGATAGCCCTGGTGCTGCGAGCGGTGTTCATCGCCGCCGGAGCCGCGATCGTCACCAGCTTCTCCTGGGTGTTCTACCTCTTCGGCGCCTTCCTCATATGGACCGCCTGGAAGCTCGTCCAGGAGGCCCGCGCCGACGACGAGGGCGAGGAGGAGTTCGAGGAGAACCGGCTGCTGAAGGCCGCGGAGCGCAGGTTCGGCGTCGCCGACCGGTACCACGGCACCAAGCTGTGGATCCGGCAGAACGGCAAGCGGATCATGACCCCGATGCTGGTCGTGATGCTCGCCATCGGCACCACCGACATCCTGTTCGCCCTGGACTCGATCCCCGCCATCTTCGGCCTGACCCAGGACCCGTACATCGTCTTCACCGCCAACGCCTTCGCGCTGATGGGCCTGCGCCAGCTGTACTTCCTCCTCGGCGGCCTGCTGAAGAAGCTGGTCCACCTCTCGTACGGCCTGTCGGTCATCCTCGGCTTCATCGGCGTGAAGCTCGTGCTGCACGCCCTGCACGAGTCGGGCGTCCCGGTACCCGAGATCAGCATCCCGGTCTCGCTCGGCGTGATCTGCGGCGTCCTGGTCATCACCACGGTCACCAGCCTCATGGCCTCCAGGAAGCAGGCGGCCGCAGCCGTGGGCGCCGACACGGAAGGCGCCGAGAAGAAGGAGTCCGTGGACATCTGACGGTCGGCCCGCACGGCTGGCTCGCACGGCTCGTAAGGGCCACCACCTACGAAGGGGCCTCCGCGAGCGGAGGCACCCTCGCCGGACATGATCGGACACGCGGCCCCCGGCCCGAGCCGGTGCCGGGCGCCGCGGAGAAGGGACGGAAGCATCCGGAACGGACAGAATGCGAACCATGTGGCTCTCTGCGACCATCGCGGCATGATCACTTGGCTGCGATCGCTCGCCCGGCGATGGACGATCCCCGTGCCGGTGCTCGCGGTCGTCCTGCTGATCCTCACCTGGCACCGAACCATGCCCGGCCCGGTCATCGCCCTGGTGACGGTGGTGCTCGCCGGCTCCGTCCTCGCGGCGGTGCACCACGCCGAAGTGATCGCCCACCGCATCGGCGAACCCCTCGGTTCCCTGGTCCTGGCCATCGCCGTCACGGTCATCGAGGTGGCGCTGATCGTCACGCTGATGGCCGACGGCGGCGACAAAAGCTCCACCCTGGCCAGGGACACCGTCTTCGCCGCCGTGATGATCACCTGCAACGGCATCGTCGGCATCTGCCTGCTCGTCGCCTCGCTCCGGCACCGCACCGCGGTCTTCAACCCCGAGGGCTCCGGCGCCGCGCTCGCGACGGTCGCGACCCTGGCCACGCTGAGCCTGGTGCTGCCGACCTTCACCACCAGCAAGCCGGGGCCGGAGTTCTCCACGCTCCAGCTGAGCTTCGCCGCGCTGTCCTCGCTGATCCTCTACGGCCTGTTCGTGACCACCCAGACGGTGCGGCACCGGGACTACTTCCTGCCCATCACCCGGCAGGGCGAGGTCATCAGCAGCGAGGACCATGCCAGCCCCCCGTCCAGGCGCACCGCCCTGATCAGCCTCGCCATGCTCGCCCTGGCACTGATCGGCGTGGTCGGCCTAGCCAAGGGCGTGTCGCCCGCCATCGAGACGGGCGTGGCGGCGGCGGGCCTGCGCCAGGCCGTCGTCGGTGTGATCATCGCCCTGCTCGTGCTGCTCCCGGAGACCATCGCCGCGTTGCGCGCCGCGCGCCGGGACCGTGTGCAGACCAGCCTCAACCTCGCGCTCGGCTCCGCGATGGCCAGCATCGGACTGACCATCCCGGCCGTGGCGCTGGCCTCCATCTGGCTGCCCGGACCGCTCGTCCTCGGCCTCGACCCCGTCCATATGCTGCTGCTCGCGCTGACGGTGGTGGTCGCCTCCCTGACCGTGGTGCCGGGCCGGGCCACCCCTTTGCAGGGCGGTGTCCATCTGGTGCTGTTCGCGGCCTACCTGGAGCTGGCGATCAACCCCTGACCGGGCCGGCCACCGTCTCCACCGCCGGTACGGGCGCCGGGTTCGTCTCCGGCAGCAGCGCGAAGCACCCCAGGCTGAGCAGCGCCATGCCGGTCAGATAACCGCCCACGCCCCAGGGGACGCGTCCGCCGCCCTGCGCGAGCGCCGTGGCCACGATCGGGGTGAGCGCGCCGCCGAGCACCCCGCCGAGGTTGTAGCCCACCGCGGCGCCCGTACAGCGCACCCGCGCGTCGAACAGCTCCGGCAGATAGGCGGAGACCACCGCGAACACGGTGACGAAGGCGAGCAGCGCGCCCAGCATCCCGAGGAACATCAGCAGCGGCTCGCCGCTCGCCAGCAGCGAGACCATGGGCAGCATCCACAGCGCGCAGGCCGCGCATCCGGTCACGCACATCGGCCGGCGTCCGTAACGGTCGCCCAGCATCGCCGCGGCGGGGATGAGCGGGGCCTGCACGAGCACCGCCGCCATGACGCAGGTCAGCATGACGCTCCGGCTCACCTCCAGCCGTTCCGTCGCGTACGACAGCGACCAGGTCGTCACCGCGTAGAACACCGCGTACCCGGCGGACAGCGCCCCCGCGGTCAGCAGCACCGGCCGTCTGTGATGCCGTACGACCTCCACGAGGGGCACGCGCGGGTGGTCGTCGATCTCCAGGAACCGGGGGCTCTCGGCGAGCGACGAACGCAGCCACAGCCCGGCCAGCGCGGGTACTGCGGCCGACCAGAACGGCACCCGCCAGCCCCACTGCGCGAATTGCGCGTCGGAGAGCCCGGCGGACAGCGCCAGCATCACCCCGTTGGCGAGCACGAAGCCGATCGCGGGCCCCAGCTGCGGAATGCTGGACCACAGGGCGCGCCGTCCGGCGGGCGCGTGCTCGACGGTGAGCAGGACGGCCCCGCCCCACTCGCCGCCGAGCCCGAGCCCTTGCAGGAACCGCAGCATCAGGAGCAGCACGGGCGCGGCCATGCCGATCGAGGCGTACGAGGGCACACAGCCCACCGCGATCGTCGAGGTGCTGGTGAGCAGCAGCGAGGCGATGAGCACCGGGCGGCGTCCGCGCCGGTCCCCGAGGTGCCCGAACAGCACCGAACCCAGCGGCCTGGCCACGAAACCCACACCGAAGGTCGCGAACGCCGCGAGCGTCCCGGTGGCCGGCGAGAACGAGGGGAAGAACAGCGGCCCGAGGACCAGTGCCGCCGCGGTCCCGTAGGCGTAGAAGTCGTAGAACTCGACCGCGGTGCCCGCGAGGGAGGCGGCGGCCAGGCGCGGCAGAGAAACCCTGGTCACAGGGCGTACGTCGTGCATGGTGTTTCAACTACCCACTGTGATCTCGGGTTACGGGGGCGTACAGGGGTGACCGAGTGGCCGAAGCGCGCGCCCGGGGCGAGTGGGGCACGGAGCCGGAGCGCACGCCGGAGCCGTGATAGACCGGGGACGAGCGGCGGTCGCGGACGCACCGCCCGGAACGACCGGAGGAACCGTGCCCCGCACCCTGGCCAACGCCCCGATCATGATCCTCAACGGGCCCAACCTGAACCTGCTGGGCCAGCGCCAGCCGGAGATCTACGGCAAGGAGACGCTTGCCGACGTCGAGGCCCTGTGCGCCAAGACGGCGGCCGCGCACGGGGGCACGATCGACTTCCGGCAGTCCAACCACGAGGGCGAACTGGTGGACTGGATCCACGAGGCACGCCTCGACCACTGCGGGATCGTCATCAACCCCGGCGCCTACTCCCACACTTCGGTGGCGATCCTGGACGCGCTCAACGCCTGCGACGGCATGCCCGTCATCGAGGTGCACATCTCGAACATCCACCGCCGTGAGACGTTCCGGCACCACTCGTACGTCTCCCTGCGCGCCGACGGCGTGATCGCGGGCTGCGGTGTGCAGGGCTACGCGTTCGGTGTCGAGCGCGTCGTGGCTCTCCTGGGCGCGACGCGGGCCGACGCGTAGCCCCGCGCCCTCGGAGGCCCTGAGGCGGTCCTACAGGCGGCCCGCGTCGACGATCCGCCGCAGGAAGCGCCGGGTGCGTTCCTGCCGCGGATCCCCGAACACCTGCTCCGCGGTGCCGCGTTCGAGGACGACCCCGCCGTCCAGGAAGCACACCTGGTCGGCGACGTCCCGCGCGAAGCCCATCTCATGGGTGGCCAGCACCATGGTCATCCCCTCGTCCTTCAGCCCCCGGACCACCTCCAGCACCTCGCCGACCAGTTCGGGGTCGAGCGCGGCCGTGATCTCGTCCAGCAGCAACAGCCGGGGCCGCACGGCGAGGGCCCGTACGATCGCCACGCGCTGCTGCTGGCCGCCGCTGAGCCGGTCCGGGTAGGCGTTCGCCTTGCCGGCCAGCCCGAGGCGCTCCAGCAGCCCCCTGGCCCGCTCCTCGGCCTCGGCACGACCGACGCCGTGCACCCGGCGCGGGGCGAGCGTGATGTTGTCCAGCACGGTCATGTGCGGGAAGAGGTTGTACGCCTGGAAGACCACCCCGATCCGGCGCCGCACCGCGTCCTGGTCGGTCCGCGGATCGGTGATCTCCTCGCCGTCCAGCCAGATCGCGCCGTCGTCGATCTCCTCCAGGAGGTTGGCGCACCGCAGCAGCGTCGACTTCCCGGACCCGGAGGCGCCGATCAGCGCGGTCACCGTGTGCGGGGCTACCTCCAGGTCGACGTCCCGCAGGACCACCGAGCCGCCGAAGGCCTTGCGGACCGACTCCATGCGCAGCACGGGCACGTCGCTCATAGGGATCCCCCCTGTTCCCGCCGACGGTCCAGCCGGGCCGTCAACCAGTCCGTGAAGCGGGTCATCGGAATGGTCAGCGCCACGAACACGAGGCCCGCCACGATGTACGGCGTGTAGTTCAGGCTGCGGCCCACGATGATGTCGGCCGCCCGTACGGCGTCCACCGCGCCGCCGATCGACACCAGGCCGGTGTCCTTCTGGAGCGACACCAGGTCGTTGAGCAGCGGCGGCACCTGCCGGCGCACGGCCTGGGGGAGTACCACGTAGCGCAGGGCCTGGCGGTTGGTCAGGCCGAGGGAGCGGGCTGCCGCGCGCTGGGAGGGGTGGATCGACTCGATGCCGGCCCGGAACACCTCGGCGACGTACGCCGAGTACGTCAGCGTCAGCGCCGTACCGCCGAGCAGTACCGGATCGACCGTGACGCCCTGGAGCCGCAGCGCGGGCACGCCCAGGACCACGATCATCAGATTGATGATCAGCGGCAGTCCGCGGAAGAAGTCGGTGTAGGCCGCCGCCAGCACGCGCAGGGGGAAGAACACCGGGCCGCGCAGGGTCCGCGCGATCGCGATCAGCATGCCGAGGACCAGGACGGCGATGCCGCAGATCACCAGCAGGCGGACGTTCAGCCACAGCCCTTCGAGGACCTTGGGCAGCGCCTCACGCGCGTACTGGGCGCTGAAGAACGTCTCCTTGGTGCGCGGCCAGCCGGGCGCGTCGACCACGACCAGGTAGAGCACGGCGGCGGTGACCAGGGTGGACAGCGCCGCGACGGCCGTCGCGCGGCGGGCCCGTGCCCGCTTGTGGCGCTCGCGCTCCAGCCGCCGCTCGGAGGGCACGTAGTCGTCGCCGGGCATGCCGTCCTCGTCGTCGGCTCCCTCCCACGCGGACTCGCCCTTGGTGACGGTCACTTGAGCACCGGGGCGCCGACGGCGTCGGACAGCCACTGCTGGTCGAGCCGCGCCAGCGTGCCGTTCTTGCGCAGGGCGTCCACGGCGCCGCTCACGCACGGGGTCAGCGCGCTCCCCTTGTCGAGCACCAGGCCGAACTGCTCGGGCTTGCCGCCCTGGTTCTCGAACTGACCGACGATCCTGGCGTCCGTCACCTCGGCCGAGGTGATGTAGAACGCGGTCGGCAGATCGGTGACGACGGCGTCGACCTGTCCGTTCTTCAGGGCGGACTTGGCCTGGTCGTTCTTGGCGTAGACGGCGGGCTCCTGCTTCGGCTTCACCACGTCGGTGATGTAGTCGAGGCTGGTGGTGCCCACCTGGGCGCCCAGTTTGAGGTCGCGCAGGTCCGCGATGCTCGTCGCCTTCGCGGCCTTGCCGCCCTTGAGCGCGATGACGGCCTGGCGCACGTCGTAGTAGCCGGAGGAGAAGTCGACGGCCTTTTTGCGTTCGGCGCTGATCGAAACCTGGTTGATGTCGAAGTCGAAGGTCTTCACACCGGGCGCGAACGCCTTGTTGAAGGGCACGCTCTGCCAGACCACCGCGTCCTTGCCGTACCCGAGCTGCCGGGCCACCGCGTAGGCGACCGCGGACTCGAAGCCCTTGCCATTGGCGGGCTTGTCGTCCTGGAACCAGGGCTCGTACGCGGGTTCGTCCGTCGCGATGGTCAGCTTTCCGGACGTCTTGGTGGCCAGCTTGCCCTTGGCGCAGCTCGTGCCGGCCGAACCGGCGCCGGTGGCCGGTGACTTCGCCTCGGGCTGCGGGGCGCAGCCGGCGGCGGTGGCGAGCAGGGCGAGGGTGGCGGCCGCTGCCGCGCGGCGCACTGTGCGAGGGGCGAGGTGCATGGCGGGAGAGTGGCAGTGAACTCGGCCTTTGTCGAGGTCACGACCATTTTTGTCCGCATAGTGGAAGCGGGTGTTGCGGCCGTGTGAACGCGGGCCCGGACGGCCGCGCACGGGCCCTGGCCGGGCCGCCGGGCCAGGGTGGGGTGGGCAGACCGGCGGCCCCCGCCGCTCGGGAGCCGTCAACCCGAGCGGGGCTGCCACCAGTTGACCCCGCGCCACGGGTCCGGGGGAGCGTGCGCGTGTGCCTGGCGCGTGCGAAACGTTCACACGGGGTGCGGGACGGCATCCATGCCTGGCGTACGGCACGCCTCTTACGAGCGGCCGGGGTTCACCACCCGCGCGCGTGCCACTCCGGCAGATGCGGGCGCTCGGCGCCGAGCGTGGTGTCGTCGCCGTGTCCCGGATAGACCCAGGTCTCGTCCGGCAGCACGTCGAAGATCTTCGTCTCCACGTCGTGGATCAGACTGGCGAACGCCTCCGGATCCTTGCGCGTGTTGCCGACACCGCCCGGGAAGAGGCAGTCGCCGGTGAAGACGTGCGGATGGCCGTGCGGGTCGTCGTAGACCAGCGCGATGGAGCCCGGTGTGTGCCCCACGAGGTGGCGCGCGGTGAGTTCCACCTGTCCCACCCGGATGACGTCGCCGTCGTCCACGAGCACGTCGGTGGGCACCGGGATGCCGGGCGCGTCCTCGCGGCCGGCGTACGTGCGCGCGCCCGTCGCGGCCACGACCTCGGCGAGCGCCTGCCAGTGGTCGCCGTGCTGGTGGGTGGTGACGACGGACGCGATGCCGTCGTCACCGATCATTCCCAGGAGCGTCCGCGGCTCGTTCGCGGCATCGATCAGAAGCTGCTCGTCGGTGGCCCGGCAGCGCAGCAGATAAGCGTTGTTGTCCATCGGCCCGACCGCGATCTTCGTGATCATCAGGTCCTTGAGCTCGTGCACATCCGCCGGCCCGCCGACCCTGACCTCGCCCGTGTACGTCATGACGATCAGCCTATGCCGTACCGGCGGGGAGCGACGCCTCACTGACGATCGAGCGCTGTCCCGCCCGCCACTTCCGTCTCGGCGCCCGCGACCGCTCTGCCGTGCCGCGCGTTCGAAACCTACAGCGGCGGGAGCTTCGGCAGGTCACCGCCGTCCGTCGTCAGGGCGGAACCGTCGCGGCGGCCGGCGAGCCAGCCGACCACGTCGGCCGGGGTGCCCGAGACGGTGATCTCGGGCTCGTCCGCGTGCCTGCCCGTGGTCCACGCGTGCGTGCCGTCCGTGACACGGGTCGCGGGGACGTCGGGATTGCCGGAGAAGCGCCGGGCCAGGAAGTCGGTCTCGCGCTCCAGGAACTCGGCGGGCAGGTCCTCCAGCTCGTACCCGATCCCGAGGTCCACATGGTGCAGCTCCACCTCGCCCCACCGGCGGAACGGCACCCGCGCCGCGTCGTCGGTGACCCCGTTGCGCAGCTCCACCGTGCGCGTCCAGTCCGCGGGCGCGTCCCCCGCCGCCCGGAACCGGTCCGCCGTCTCTCGCAGGTCGGCGAGCTGGGTCTCCAGGGGGCGCGCGGCGCCGCTGTCGATGTCCGCGTCCCGCGCCTCGGCGCTCGCGTACATGGGGCGGCCCTCGAGGACGTTCACGAGCGCGTCCGCGTTGCGGGCCAGGTGGGCGAGGACATGGCCGCGGCTCCAGCCGGGAAGCCGTGACGGCTCGGCGAGTGAGGCGTTGTCCAGTTGGGCGACCGCGTTGAGCAGCCGCTCGGTCGCGTCACGTACACATGCCAGGTCATGAGCGTGATCAATCATGGGCCCGACCCTAGCCGTGCCACTCGTTCGGGTGAAGCTGGTGAAGCTTGCCCGTTATTCGAATGCGCGTGCTATATGGTCGAAGGTGGCGTCGGGCATGCTGGAAGGCCGGGGATTGTTATGCAACCGGGCAATCCGACCGGCGTTGTCAGTGGCTCCCCCTAGTGTGAAGAAGCACGGGGGCTTCGCCCCTGTCACTTCTCCCAAGAAAGGTGCGGACCGGCGTGGCCGACCGTCTCATCGTCCGTGGCGCGCGCGAGCACAACTTGAAGAATGTCTCGCTCGACCTGCCTCGTGACTCGCTCATCGTCTTCACGGGCCTGTCCGGGTCGGGCAAGTCCTCCCTGGCCTTCGACACGATCTTCGCCGAGGGCCAGCGGCGCTACGTGGAGTCGCTTTCCTCGTACGCACGGCAGTTCCTCGGACAGATGGACAAGCCGGACGTCGACTTCATCGAGGGCCTGTCCCCGGCGGTCTCCATCGACCAGAAGTCGACCTCGCGCAACCCCCGCTCGACCGTCGGCACCATCACCGAGGTCTACGACTACCTGCGGCTGCTGTTCGCGCGCATCGGCAAGCCGCACTGCCCCGAGTGCGGCCGCCCGATCTCGCGCCAGTCGCCGCAGGCCATCGTGGACAAGGTCCTGGAGCTGCCGGAGGGGAGCCGCTTCCAGGTGCTCTCGCCGCTGGTGCGCGAGCGCAAGGGAGAGTTCGTCGACCTCTTCTCCGACCTCCAGACCAAGGGCTACTCCCGCGCGCGCGTGGACGGCAAGACCATCCAGCTGTCCGAACCGCCGACCCTGAAGAAGCAGGAGAAGCACACCATCGAGGTGGTCGTCGACCGCCTCACGGTGAAGGACTCCGCCAAGCGCCGCCTCACCGACTCCGTGGAGACCGCCCTCGGCCTGTCCGGCGGCATGGTCGTGCTCGACTTCGTCGACCTCCCCGAGGACGACCCGGAGCGCGAGCGCATGTACTCGGAGCACCTGTACTGCCCGTACGACGACCTGTCGTTCGAGGAGCTGGAGCCGCGCTCCTTCTCCTTCAACTCGCCCTTCGGCGCGTGCCCCGAGTGCACCGGCATCGGCACCCGCATGGAGGTCGACCCCGAGCTGATCGTCCCGGACCCCGACAAGTCCCTGGACGAAGGCGCCATCCACCCCTGGTCGCACGGACACACCAAGGACTACTTCGGCCGCCTGATCGGCGCCCTCGCGGACGCGCTCGGCTTCCGTACGGACATCCCGTTCGCGGGCCTGCCGCAGCGCGCCAAGAAGGCCCTGCTCAATGGCCACAAGACGCAGATCGAGGTGCGCTACCGCAATCGGTACGGCCGCGAGCGGGTCTACACCACGCCCTTCGAGGGCGCGGTGCCCTTCGTCAAGCGCCGGCACAGCGAGGCCGAGAGCGACGCCAGCCGCGAGCGCTTCGAGGGCTACATGCGCGAGGTGCCCTGCCCCTCCTGCGAGGGCACCCGCCTCAAGCCGATCGTCCTCGCCGTCACCATCATGGGGAAGTCGATCGCCGAGGTCTCGGCGATGTCCATCAGCGACTGCGCGGACTTCCTGCGCGAGCTGAAGCTGAGCGCCCGCGACAAGAAGATCGCCGAACGCGTGCTGAAGGAGGTCAACGAGCGACTGCGCTTCCTGGTCGACGTCGGCCTGGACTACCTCTCGCTCAACCGCGCGGCCGGCACCCTCTCCGGCGGCGAGGCCCAGCGCATCCGCCTGGCCACCCAGATCGGCTCCGGCCTGGTCGGCGTTCTGTACGTGCTGGACGAACCCTCCATCGGTCTGCACCAGCGCGACAACCACCGGCTGATCGAGACCCTGGTCCGGCTGCGCGACATGGGCAACACCCTCATCGTCGTGGAGCATGACGAGGACACCATCAAGGTCGCCGACTGGGTGGTGGACATCGGCCCCGGCGCCGGTGAGCACGGCGGCAAGGTGGTGCACAGCGGCTCCCTGAAGGAACTGCTCACCAATACCGAGTCGCAGACCGGTGCCTATCTCTCCGGCCGCAAGGCCATCCCGCTCCCGGACGTCCGGCGCCCCCGAGACCCCTCCCGCCAGCTCACCGTGCACGGCGCCCGCGAGAACAACCTCCAGGACATCGACGTGTCCTTCCCGCTGGGCGTGTTCACGGCCGTCACGGGCGTCTCGGGATCCGGCAAGTCCACGCTGGTCAACGACATCCTGTACACCCACCTGGCGCGCGAGCTCAACGGCGCGCGCACCGTCCCCGGCCGCCACACGCGGGTGGCCGGCGACGACCTGGTGGACAAGGTCGTCCATGTCGACCAGTCGCCGATCGGCCGCACCCCGCGGTCCAACCCGGCGACCTACACCGGCGTCTTCGACCACGTCCGCCGTCTGTTCGCCGAGACCACCGAGGCCAAGGTCCGCGGCTACCAGCCCGGCCGCTTCTCCTTCAACGTCAAGGGCGGCCGCTGCGAGAACTGCGCGGGCGACGGCACCATCAAGATCGAGATGAACTTCCTCCCGGACGTCTACGTCCCGTGCGAGGTCTGCCACGGCGCCCGGTACAACCGGGAGACCCTGGAGGTCCACTACAAGGGCAAGTCCATCGCCGAAGTGCTGAACATGCCGATCGAGGAGGCCATGCACTTCTTCGAGGCGGTCCCGGCGATCTCCCGCCATCTGAAGACGCTGCACGACGTCGGCCTCGGCTACGTCCGGCTCGGCCAGTCCGCCACCACGCTCTCCGGCGGCGAGGCCCAGCGCGTCAAGCTCGCCAGCGAGTTGCAGAAGCGCTCCACCGGACGCACGGTCTACGTCCTGGACGAGCCGACCACCGGTCTGCACTTCGAGGACATCAGCAAGCTGCTGAAGGTGCTGGGCGGCCTGGTCGACAAGGGCAACACGGTCATCGTCATCGAGCACAACCTCGACGTGATCAAGACCGCCGACTGGCTCGTGGACATGGGCCCCGAGGGCGGCGCCGGCGGTGGCCTGGTGGTCGCCGAGGGCACACCCGAGGAGGTCGCCGCGGTCCCGGCCAGCCACACCGGCAAGTTCCTGCGCGAGATCCTCGGCGACCGGGTCAGTGACGCGGATACCTCGAAGGCGCCGCGCGCGACCAGGAAGACGGCCGCCACCAGGAAGACCGCCGCGGCCGGGACGGCGGCGAAGAAGACGGTGACGGCCAAGGCCAACAACACGGCGACCAAGAAGGCCGCCGCGGCCACGAAGAAGACGGCTGCGACGAAGACCGTTGCGACGAAGACGGCCGCGAAGAAGGCGACGCCCGCGAAGAAGACGACGCGGGCGAGCAAAGCCTGACATCCGGTCAAAAGTACGGCGCCCCGCGGGAACTCCCCGCGGGGCGCCGTTCGTTCCACCATCAGCCGCATGAACCGGCGGCCGCTCCTTGACAAGAGCAGACAGCGAGCGGACGGCTCACACATCACCCAGCTCGTCCGCGTACGGCGGCTCCGCCCCCGCCCGTGAACAGGTGACCGCCGCCGCACGCGCCGCGAAGCGCAGCAGCCGCGCCCAGCCCTCCGTCCCGAGGGCGGCCAGTGCCTCCCGCGACAGCGCGTCCAGGGCGGACAGACCGTGCAGCAGCGCCGCGTTCACCGTGTCACCGGCGCCGATGGTGTCCACGACATCGACCTTCTCACCGGGCACGGAGCACTCCCCGCCGTCCCGCGTGTACACGGTCAGACCCTCGCCGCCCCGCGTCACCACCACGGCCGACGGTCCCTCGGCCAGCCACTCGCGCGGCGTCCCGCCCAGCCACGCCGCGTCCTCCGCGGACACCTTCAGCAGCGTCACCGAGGGCAGCCAGCCCGCGAAACGCGCCCGGTAGGCGTCCGCGTCCGGGATCAGCCCCGCCCGGATGTTCGGGTCGAGCGCGGTGAACAGCCCCTGCCCGGCCGCCCCGCGCATCAGCTCCTCATAGGCGCTCGCCCCGGGTTCCAGGACGAGCGACAGGGTGCCGAAGGACACCGCGCGGGTGCCCGCGGGGAGCGCGGCGGGCGCGGTGAAGAGACGGTCGGCGGTGCCCTCCACATGGAAGGAGTACGACGCCGAACCACCGTCGTCGATCGTGGCCACCGCAAGGGTCGTCGGCTCCGGCCCGCGTTGGACACCCGACACCTCGACGCCGGCCCGCCGCAGCCCGTCGAGCAGCGCCTCGCCGAAGGCGTCGTACGACATACGGGAGCAGAAGGCGGTGGGGGAGCCGAGCCGGCCGAGGGCCAGGGCGGTGTTGTACGGGCCGCCTCCGGGCGCCGGTTTCAGGGCCGCGAGGGCACCGGGGCCCTGCGGTACCAGGTCGATCAGTGCCTCACCGGCGACGACGATCACGAGGCGGTTCCCTTCTCGGACGGAGGCTCGGGCGGGATCTCGGACAGGACGGACGACGCGGCCGGCGCGGCTGCCGCGGGCCGCTCGGGCTCCTCCGGGCAGCCGCAGGAGGTGCGGTGCACGAACGCGCAGGGCAGCCGCACGGTGCGGGACGGCAGGCCCGGCTCGGCCAGGCGTTCCAGGAGCAGCCGTACGGCGCGGGCGCCCAGTTCCCGGCTGGGCTGGGCGACGGCGGTGAGCCGGGGCGAGAAGAGGTCGGCCCAGGGAAAGTCGTCGAAACAGCACAGGGCGATGTCGCCGGGCACGGATAGACCGCGTCGCCGCAGGGCGCGCAGGGCGCCGAGGGTCATCGCGTTGTTGGCGGTGACGAGCGCGGTGGGCGGATCGGGAAGGGCGAGCAGAGCGGTGGTGGCCCGCTCGGCACCGGCGGACTCCGAGTTGCCGGACACCACAAGGCGGTCGTCGTGCGCCAGGCCCGCGGTGGTGAGGCCGTCCAGGTAACCCGTGACGCGCTCACGGGTCGTGCTGAGCCCCGGCAACCCGGCGATCAGACCGACCCTGCGATGCCCCAGCCCGGCGAGATGGGCGACGAGGCGGGCCGTCGGCGCGGCGCTTTCCGCACAGACCTGATCGAAGAGCGGGGCGGCCGCGGTCGCGGTGTCCGGCGCGCTGCCGGGCCCAGTCGGGTCGATCAGCCGGTCCAGGAACACGGTCGGCACGGCATGGCGGCCGAGGTAGTCGACCAGCTCGCCCGGCCGCGCGGACGGGGCGACGATCATGCCGTCGACCCGGCGCTCATGGAGAAGCTGCGCGACCTTGCGCTCGTGAAGGGGGTCGTCGTGCGGATCGGCCAGGAGCAGCCCGTAGCCGGACTCCAGGGCCGCGGTCTCGACACCCTGGAGGATCTCGGTGAAGTACGGATTGCTGACCGCCGACACCGCGAGCCCGATGGAACGGGTGCGCGCGGTCACCAACGAGCGGGCCAGGGTATTGGGCGTGTAGCCGAGCGCGTCCACGGCGTCCAGGACGGCCCGGCGGGTACCGGGCGACACCGGGCGCGTGCCGTTGAGGACGTGGGAGACGGTCGCCACGGAGACTCCGGCGCTCCGCGCGACGTCCGCCATGGTGGCCATCGTTCCCCCTCCTCGCCGCCCGCCGGACGGGCGCCCTCCGGCCGGGAAGGTACCCCACCGGCCGCCCCCGCGTAAACGCTTGCGCAAGCGTTTACGCGCCCGCTCTCGCCCTAGGCGGTGTCTTCAAATGATCATTGCTGGTAGATCATGGTGTCGTGATACGTCGCCATGAACTGTCGGATGCCGAGTGGGAGTTCGTCCGG
>NZ_JBWKES010000014.1:114068-182343 GCF_056435325.1 Streptomyces sp. NPDC043952 | reverse complement strand
TCCCAGCACATCTTCCTCAGTTCGATGATCCGGAAGTTCAAGAGCGCGGGCACCCTCACCGACCCCGGCGCCGTCTACGACCTCGCCGACGCCGCCACCAAGGCGCTCACCGTGGACAACGGCCTCGACACGGTGAAGAAGCTGATCGGGCTCGCCGCGGACGTGAACAAGGTCCCCACCAAGCGGATGACCTTCACGACCATGCAGACGGCGGCCGACCCGGCCAACGACAACCGCGTGGTGGTGGGCCCCGGCGCCAAGGCGCTGTTCGCCGCCATCGCCAACGACCAGTCCCTGACCACCGGTTCCGGCGGCAAGAGCGCGGCGGCCGCCGCCACCAAGAAGGCCACGGCGCCCAGCGTGCCCGCCGCGCAGATCGCCGTGACGGTCGAGAACGGCACCGCCGTCACCGGCCGCGCCTCCGACATCGCCACCGCGCTCACCGACCAGGGTTTCAGCTCCGGTACGACCACGGCCAACGCGCCGAGCCCGTCGGCGACCACCACGCTCACCTATGGCACCGGGCAGAAGGGCGAGGCCCAGACCGTCGCCAAGGCGCTCGGGCTGTCCGGCTCGCACCTCAAGCAGGGCACCGGCACCGGCCTGACGCTGGTCATCGGCGGCGACTGGGCGAGCGGCACCACCTTCCCCGGCGGGACCTCCGGGGGCTCCTCCGGCGGCACCTCCGACACCAAGACGGCGGTCGCCAACGCCCACGCCTCCACCGCCGACCAGGCCAAGGCGTGCGCCAAGGTCAGCCCCTACAAGACCGTCACCCTCAACGGGGTCCCCATGACGCCGTCCGAGGCGTACGCGGAGGCCAGGGACAAGCCGGACTCGGACTCCTGAGCCGGGCGCCGTCAGGAGGGCCGCTGCGAGGCCGCCGCGTCGGGGCGCAGATCGGCGAGGGTGAGCGGATGCGCCGGCGGGTCGGGCAGCACGACGCGCGAGGTGACCTGGAGATCGCGGCCCGCGTGCAGCAGCTCGCCGGGGGCCAGCAACCGCCAGTGCGGGCTCTCGTCCAGGGGCTCGCTGGCCACCACGACGGACGACAGGTCGGCCAGCGCCGCCGAGTGCACCCGCAGCCGCCCGTGCCGGCCGGTGTGGTCGAGATGCCGTGACCCGTGATGGCCGCCCGCGGGCCGCTCCAGCACATACAGCTCATGGGTGTCCGGATAGCGCAGCGCCCACAGCTCGCCGGCCGTGACGAGGATGACGTTCAGCGCGAACAGCGGCAGATTCCCGGCGACCCAGCGCGCCGCGGCGACGAGCCCCGCGGACACATCACCGCCGTGCGCCTCGGTCTCCCGCGTGACGAGGGCGAAGAACCGCTCGGAGTCGGTGTCGCCGTGCACCAGCGCGCGGTCCTCGCCCAGGTGACGGTCGAGCAGATCGAGCCCCTCGATCACCCCGTTGTGCGCGAGCAGTCGGCCCCGCTGCTCGAAGGGGTGCGTGTTGCGCACGTCCAGGCCGCCCGTCGAGGCGTACCGGATGTGCGCGAGGAAGGTGGCCGATTCCACCTCCCGCGCCTCCTCGGCGAACGCCCGGTCCTCGTAGGCGGCGATCGGCGCCTTGTGCACCTCGGGTGTGCCGTCGGCCCGGTAGTACCCGAGGCCGGTGCCGTCCGGCTCGCGGTGGCTCTGCGCGCTGAGGCTGTCGGGCGCCTCCAGCAGCCAGAAGGTGGCACGGGTGCGACGGGGAGCGCTGGTCAGCCCGAACAAGCGGCACACGGGGTCCTCCGAACAGAAGGCGTCCTCCGAACAAAAGGTCAATCTGTTCCTACCCCAGGCAAAAGGAAGATACCGGGACGGCAATGCATTTTGTTTTCCGCCCGGAATCCCGTCGGCGGCTTGCACAGTGTGGAGGTGCGGTCACCCGGCCGTCACCAGAACCACGCACCATGCGCAAAAGGGGGACCTCTGTGTCCGTTTCCGTTCTCACGAACGTCCGGCGGCTGACCGCCGCCACCGCCGTCGCGGCGGCCGTCGTCGGCGCCGCCGCGCTGCCCGCCGCGGCCGCCGGCCACCACGCGGGCCGCGCGCACGGCGTGGTGTACATCAGCACCGTGCGGTACGACAGCACGGGCCGGGGCGCCCGTACCAACACCGCGCTGAACCAGCAGTGGGTGGCCGTCAGCAACCAGTCGCGCAAGGCGGTGAACCTGAACGGCTGGACGCTGTCGGACGCCGCCGGGCACACCTTCACCTTCCACCACTACTCCCTCGGCGCCCGCGCCACGGTCCGCGTCCACACCGGCGTCGGCCGCGACACCCGGTCCGACCTCTACCAGGACCGCCGCTCCCAGGTCTGGGACAAGTCGGACACCGCCAAACTGCGCAACGACCGCGGCCGCCTCGTCGACCAGGTCTCCTGGAACCAGCACCGCGCCACGGGCCACCCGCGCCAGGGAGGTGGCCGCCACTGAAGGTGACCGGCTGAGGTGAACGGTGCGGGCGGTGCGCGGCTCTGCGTGAGCGGCGCGCCGCCCGTCGGTGTGACGGCGGTTCAGAGCACGGACCGCAGCGCCTGTTCGAAGGTGGGATGGGCGAAGACGAAGCCCGCCCGCGTCAGTGCAGCCGGGACGGCGCGGGTGCTGCACATGAGGGTCGCCGCGAACTCCCCGAGCGCGGCGCGGAGTGCGATGGCGGGGGCGGGGAGGACGGCCGGGCGGTGCAGGACCCGCGCCATCACCCGCGTGATCTCGCGTTCCGGCAACGGCTCGGGAGCCGTGAAATTGACCGGCCCCGACAGCGCCTCGCAGGCGAGGGTGAACCGCAGCGCCGCGATGTGGTCGGCCAGCGAGATGAACGGCCAGTATTGCGCGCCGGACCCGATCCGCCCGCCCAGCCCGAGCCGGAACAGCGGCAGCATCCGCCCGAACGCCCCGCCCCCGCCCGCGACCACCAGCCCGGTCCGCGGATGCACCACCCGGATCCCGGCTTCCCGAGCCGGCCCGGCCGCCGCCTCCCACTCGGCGCAGACGGACGCCAGGAAGTCGTCCCCGGCCGGTGCGCCCTCGTCCACGATCCGCCCGCCGGTGTCCCCGTAGTAGCCGGTCGCGGACGCCGACACGAGCACCCGCGGCGGCACCTCCGCGCCGGCGCACGCCCGCGCGATGGCACGGGTGCCCCGCACCCGGCTCTCCCGGATCTCCCGCTTGTACGACGCGCTCCACCGCCGGTCCCCGACCCCGGCCCCCGCCAGATGCACCACCGCGTCCACCCCCTCAAGACGGGCCCCGCCCCCGGCCGGATCCCACGTCACCGCCTCGCCGCCGTCCCCCGGCCCGCGCCCCGCCCCCTCCCGGACGAGCCTGACGACCTGATGCCCGTCCTGCGACAGCGAACGGACGAGGGCGGAACCGATGAGCCCATGGGACCCGGTGATCGCGACGCGCATGGCGTCCTCCTGGGGCGGCGAAGTGCTGCGGTCTCTCCCCGGATTGAACCCCGGATCCGCCCGTTTCGCGCCGCACGACAGCCCGGTCTTTGAGCGTGGCCATCCCGCGGCGACCATCGCCGAGACACCCGACCGAGCCGGCATCACCAAGGGGCACACTGGGCCGATCTGAATGAGCGGATGTCGGTGCTTTTCGGCCATCCGCTGCCCGCCATCGCCACCCTGGCCCGTCCTGGCCCGCCTCGACACCGCCCCGGACCGCGGCGCGCGGGTGATCGCCGAGGGGCCCGGCACCGGTCCCGGACCACGTTTGCCGGCGCGTCGGCCGAAACGCCGTGGACTCCGCCGCTCCCGGCCTGGTTCACTGCCGCCCGAACCGAAACCGAACCGAACCGGACCGACCCCGGCCCGAGCCGCTCCCTTGGAACGGCCCCCGCAGGAAAGGCTGTGACGTGACCTGGGAGTGGGACGAGACCCTGTTCGCGGGAGCCGCCGAGCACTACGAGCGCGGCAGGCTGCCGTACGCCCCCGGCCTGGTGCCGCTGCTCGCCGGGGCGCTGCCCGCCGACGGCCGCGGCCGGCTGCTCGACGTGGGCTGCGGTCCGGGCACCGTCACCGTCCCGCTCGCCGCCCTGTTCCGCGAGGCCGTCGGCATCGATCCCGACCCGGAGATGATCCGCGCGGCCGAACGCCGGGCCGCCGCCGCGGGGATGGCCGGGCGGACCCGCTGGGCTCGGCTGCGCGCCGAGGAACTCCCGGCCGGGCTCGGGGCGTTCGACGCCGTGGTCTTCGCCCAGTCCTTCCACTGGACGGACCGGGCACGGGTGGCCCGCACCGTCGGCGCGATGCTGCGGCCCGGTGGCGGGCTGGTCCACCTCGCCGACCTGAAGGGCGAGCGGCACCCGGCCGCGGGATCGCCGTACCCGGCCGTGCCCCGCGGGAGCATCGCCGCACTGGTCAGGGAGTACCTCGGGCCGGTCCGCCGCGCGGGGCGCGGGCTGCTGCCGCGCGGCACCCCCGGCGACGAGGCGGAGATCCTGGCGGCGGCCGGCTTCCTCGGTCCCGAACGCCGTGTGGTGCCCGGCGGCCGGGTGTTGGAGCGCACCGCCGACGACGTGGTCGCCTGGACCCTCTCGCACTCCTCCTCCACCCCGCACCTCTTCGGCCCCCGCCTGGGCGCCTTCGAGGCGGACCTGCGTGCCCTGCTCGCCGGGGTCTCACCGGCGGGTCGCTTCGCCGAGCGGGTGCCCAGCACCGAGGTGTTCATCTGGCGGATTCCCGGAGCGGTTTGATCCGCTTGAGACACGGTAGGGGACCGCGATATCCGGTACGAAGATCGCATCATTGGTCATTACGATGTGATCCTCAGAGACAACTATTCGACCGGCTCGGCGGACCTGAGCCGGTCGGGGTCATCGATGCCAGGGACCGCTCCCCGGGCTGCGGTGATCTTCCTTCACAGGAGGACCCTCCCGCATGTTCCGACGTATTGGCGCCACGGTCGTCCGACATCCCGTCTGGACGATCGTGGCATGGCTGATCGCCGCGGTGGCGATCGTCGCCACCGCCCCCGGCCTGCCCTCGAACAGTGACGAGAGCAGCTTTCTGCCCAAGAGTTACGAGTCGATCAAAGCCGCGGACCTCCAGTCGAAGGCGTTCCCCAGCGCCTTCACCCCGTCCGCGATCGCGCTCTACCAGCGCTCCGACGGCGGCCGGCTGACCGCCGCCGACCAGAAGGACGTCGCCCGGATCACCACCGAGCTGGGCCAGAAGAAGATCGACCAGGTACAGAAGGTGGTCCCCGGCCCGCCGTCCAAGGACGGCCGGTACGCCATGACCCTGGTCCAGATGGACAGCAAGAACGCGGGACAGCCCAAACAGGCCGACGCCGCCAAGACGTTGCGCGCGGACGTCAAGCAACTGGCCAAGGGCACCCATCTCGACGTCAGACTGGGCGGCTCCGCCGCGCAGGCCCTCGACCAGCAGGACTCCTCCAAGCGCGGCCAGGCCCTCATCGGGTTCGGCACCTTCGCCATCATCCTGGTCACCCTGCTGATCATCTTCCGGGCGCCGATCCTGGCCGTCCTGCCGCTGCTCCTCATCGGCCTGGTCTCGGCCGTCGCCAACGGGCTGATCGCCTACGCCACCAAGCTGTTCGGGCTCCAGGCCAACAGCTCGATCTCGTCCATCCTGATCGTGGTGCTGTTCGGTGTGGGCACGGACTACTTCCTGTTCCTGATGTTCCGCTACCGCGAACGCCTCAGGGCCGGTGACGAGCCGAAGGAGGCCATGGTCAACGCGGTCGGCCGGGTCGGCGAGGCCATCGCCTCGGCCGCCGGCGCCGTCATCATCGCCTTCCTCGCGCTGGTCCTGTCCACCCTCGGCTTCCTCAAGCAGATGGGCCCCGCGCTCGCCATCGCGGTCGCCGCCACCCTGGTCGCGGGTCTCACCCTGATCCCGGCCGTGGTCTCCCTCATCGGCCCGAAGGTCTTCTGGCCCTCCAAGTCCTGGCAGAAGGAGCCGGAGAACGCCCGGTTCGCCGCGCTCGGCCGCGCGGTACGGCGCCGCCCGGCGCTCACCGCCGTCGCCTCCGGTCTCGTCCTGCTCGCGCTGTCGGCGGGCACGCTCGGCTACAAGGCCACCTTCGACCTGGCCTCGGGCTCGATGCCCAAGACCAAGGAGTCGATGGTCGTCCAGGACCGGATGCAGAAGGCGTACTCGGCCGGTGCCGCCGCACCCACCGACGTCTTCCTCTCCAGCACCGGCGGCAAGCCGCTCGACAAGAGCGCCTTCGCCGGGTACGCGCGGAAGCTGGGGGCGGTCGACGGCGTGGCGAGCGCCCGGATGACCCAGCTCAACAAGGACGGCACCACCGCGGACTTCACCGTCACCCTCAAGTACGAGGCGTCCACGGACCAGGCGATCGACGCGGTGCAGCGGGTGCGCGACGTCGCGCACGCGGACGCGCCCGCCGGTACCGAGGCGCTGGTCGGCGGCATGTCCTCGATCTACAAGGACATCGACACGGCGGTCAACCACGACTACCGCACGGTGTTCCCGGTCGCCGCCGTCCTCATCATGATCATCCTCGGCCTGCTGCTGCGCAGCGTCGTGGCGCCCTGGTACCTGATGGCCTCGGTGGGCCTCGGCTTCGGAGCCACCCTCGGCGCCACGGTGTGGATCTTCCAGAAGGGGGAGGGGCACTCCGGCCTGATGTTCATGCTCCCGGTGATCATGTACTTGTTCGTGGTCGCCATCGGCACCGACTACAACATCCTGATGATCGCCCGGCTGCGCGAGGAGGCCCGCGAGGGCCGCGAGCCGCGCGAGGCGGCCGGCCAGGCCCTGCGGCACGCCGGGCCGACCGTGGCCGCGGCCGGCTTCATTTTGGCGGCGACCTTCGCCACCATGATGCTGGCCGGCAACTCGCTGCTCACCGAGATGGGTTTCGCGGTCTCCTTCGGCATCGCGATCGCCGCGTTCGTCATGGCGATGTTCTTCACGCCGAGCCTCACCGCGCTCATCGGCCACGCGGCCTGGTGGCCGGGGCACGGGGACCGGGCGGCCGAGGCTCCCGGCACCGTCCCCGCGCCGGCCGCGGGCGAACGTGACCCGGCGGGCCACGGCCGCTGACACGGCCACCGCTCCACGGGGGCACACCAGGGCACGGGCCCCGGTGTGCCCCCGTTCCCGGTCTGGCGTTTCGCACCGGACGCCCCGCGGTACCCGGAGGCCCATGTTCCGCAGCATCGTGCGCGGCTGCGCCGCCGGGGCCGCCGGTACCACCGCACTGAACGCCATGACCTACCTGGACATGGCGTTGCGCGGCCGGCCCTCCAGCAGCGCGCCCGAAGACGTGGTGGAGAAGGTCACCGAGAAGGCGGGGCACCCGGTCCCGGAGACGGAGGACCGGGGCAACCGGCTGTCCGGTCTCGGCGCGCTCACGGGCATCGCCGTCGGGGTCGGCACCGGCGCCGCCGTCGCCCTGCTCCACCGGGCCGGCCTCCGCCCGCCCGGCTGGCTGGGTGGCCCCGCCACCGGCGCCCTGGCCATGGCCCTGACCGACGCCCCGATGGCCGGTCTCGGCGTCAGCGACCCCCGCACGTGGTCCCCGGCCGACTGGACCGCGGACGCCCTCCCGCACCTGGCCTACGGCCTGGTCACCTACGGGCTGATCGCCGCGGCCCACCGGCACCGCTGACCGCGGGCAGCGGCTCCCTCAGCGAAGCAGCAGCGTCACCGCCGCGGCCAGCCCCGCACAGACGCCCAGCGTCCAGGCGACGCACCGCCGCCGCAGTTCCCGGTACCGGTTCTCGTACTCGGCGCGCAGCGAGGCGCAGCGGGCGGCGATGCGTTCCAGGTCCTTCCTGGCGCGGCGCAGGGCGTCCTCGACGTAGCTCTGCTCGATCTCGGTGCGCTGGGAGGTCGTCAGCCAGTCCATCGGCCGGACGAACTCCCTCGCACGCTGCTCGGCCTCCGCGATGCGGGCCTGCCAGAGCAGGTATCCCTCCACCTGGTTGCCCAGTTCCCCCTCGGCGACCTCCGGCCGCAGAGTCGGGTCGCTCATACCGCGCCCTGTGCCTCGGCCTCGGCCAGCGCGATGTCCGGGTGGTGCAGATCGAACGCGGGGGCTTCGCTGCGGACCCGCGGCAGGGTCAGGAAGTTGTGGCGCGGGGGCGGGCAGGAGGTCGCCCACTCCAGGGAACGGCCGTAGCCCCACGGGTCGTCCACGCCGACCGGAACCCCGAACCTCGCCGTCTTCCAGATGTTGTAGAGGAACGGCAGCATCGACAGGCCCAGCAGGAACGAGCCGATGGTGGAGACCGTGTTCAGGGCGGTGAAGCCGTCGGCGGCCAGGTAGTCGGCGTACCGGCGCGGCATGCCCTCGGCGCCCAGCCAGTGCTGGACGAGGAAGGTGGTGTGGAAGCCGATGAACAGCGTCCAGAAGGTGATCTTGCCGAGGCGTTCGTCCAGCATCTTGCCGGTGAACTTCGGCCACCAGAAGTGGAAGCCGGCGAACATGGCGAACACGACCGTGCCGAAGACCACGTAGTGGAAGTGGGCCACCACGAAGTACGAGTCGGACACATGGAAGTCCATCGGCGGCGAAGCCAGGATGACGCCGGTCAGACCGCCGAAGAGGAAGGTGACGAGGAAGCCGGTCGCCCAGAGCATCGGGGTCTCGAAGGAGACCGAGCCCTTCCACATGGTGCCGATCCAGTTGAAGAACTTCACCCCGGTCGGCACCGCGATCAGGAAGGTCATGAAGGAGAAGAACGGCAGCAGCACGCCGCCGGTGACGTACATGTGGTGCGCCCAGACGGTGATGGACAGCCCCGCGATGGAGATCGTCGCCGCGATCAGGCCCATGTAACCGAACATCGGCTTGCGGGAGAAGACCGGGATGATCTCGGAGACGATCCCGAAGAACGGCAGCGCGATGATGTAGACCTCGGGATGGCCGAAGAACCAGAACAGGTGCTGCCACAGCAGCGCCCCGCCGTTCGCCGAGTCGTAGACGTGGGCGCCGAACTGGCGGTCCGCCTCGACGGCGAACAGCGCGGCCGCGAGCACGGGGAAGGCCAGGAGCACCAGAACAGCGGTCAGCAGGACATTCCATACGAAGATCGGCATGCGGAACATGGTCATGCCCGGAGCGCGCATGCAGATGATCGTGGCGATGAAGTTGACCGAGCCCAGGATCGTCCCGAAGCCGGAGAAGGCCAGCCCCATGATCCACAGGTCGGAGCCGACATAGGGCGAGAAGACCTCGCTGTGCAGTGGGGCGTAGGCGAACCAGCCGAAGTCGGCCGCGCCGTCCGGGGTGAGGAAGCCGCCCACCGCGATGAGCGAGCCGAACAGGTAAAGCCAGTAGGCGAGCATGTTCAGCCGCGGGAAGGCCACATCGGGCGCGCCGATCTGGAGCGGCATGATCCAGTTGGTGAAACCGGCGAACAGCGGCGTCGCGAACATCAGCAGCATCACGGTGCCGTGCATCGTGAACAACTGGTTGTACTGCTCCTTGGAGACGATCTGGAGCCCCGGACGGGCCAGTTCGGCGCGGATGATGAGCGCCATGAGGCCGCCGACCAGGAAGAACCCGAACGACGTCGCCAGGTACAGCGTGCCGATCGTCTTGTGATCGGTGGTCGTCAGCCACCGCACCACGACATTGCCGGGCTGCTTGCGCCGCACCGGCACCTCACTGTCGTAGGTGTCGGCCGGCCCCTTGGGCTCGTTCAGAATGCTCACAGCTGGTACGCCTCCCGGCGCTCGCAGGTTCGCCGACGTCAGTCATCCGACATCCTTGCGGCACCGGGGTGGCCGCCGGAGCCGCCGGCGGCCGGGACACGGCCGAACGGCTGACGCTCACACCCGAACGGAGCATCCCCGTGCCCCGTTCGGAGCAACGGGGAAGCGCGCGGCGGCGGGCCCGGCGATCAGGGGGAGTGGTTGGCGAAGGTCGCCAGATAGGTGCCGTAGAGCAGGGAGAAGGCGGCGAGGTACCCGCACAGCCTGCGGGTGGCGTCGGGGTCGGTGCGCCACCGGTGGACCAGTGCCCGTGCCGCGGGGACGAGCAGCGGGAAAGCGGGCAGCAGGAAGCGCGGCTTGGACTCGAAGGGGCCCGAGACCAGCACGACCGGCAGCAGCAGCGCGGCGGTGTACAGCAGCAGCGCCGGTGGGACGCGCTCCCGGCACAGCCGGACGAACAGGAAGACGCCGACCGCCACGACCACCAGCGCCACCGGGTAGACGACACCGTCGGTGACCGGCACCGTCGCCAGGAAGCGCAGGGTGCCCAGGCCCCCGTCGAAGCGCGACTCCCACGCGCTCTGCACCTGGAAGTAGCCGCGCAACAGGGCGCCCGTGCGCTGCCCCACCAGCAGCAGGTACGCCGTCCAGCCGAGCGGGGCGGCGAGGGCACCGGCCCACAGGCCGAGCGGCACCCGCCCCCGCTGCCGTACGACCTCGAAGGCGGCCACGCCCAGGACGGCCGCGGCGGCGGCGTAGCCGTTCGGCCGGGTCAGGCCCGCGAGCGCGGCGAGCGCGCCGGCCGTCAGCCAGCGCTCGTCCAGCAGGGCGTACAGGCACCAGACGGCGAGCGCGATGAACAGAGGCTCGGTGTAGGCGAGGGTGAGGACGACCGAGTGCGGCAGTACGGCCCACAGGGCGACCATGGCGGTGGCGACCGCGCGGCCGTACAGCCGGTGCCCGATCGCGTAGATGCCGGCGACGGCCAGCGCGGTCGCGGTCCAGGCGATCAGCAGCGCCGCCACGCCCGGCGTCAGCGGCGGGATCCAGTCGAGCGCCCGGATGAGCCCCGGATACAGCGGAAAGAACGCCCAGTCGGTCTGCACCGCGCCCGAGTCGGTGATGTGCACGCGGGTGCCGTAGCCGTGCGTGGCGATGTGCAGGTACCAGACGGAGTCCCAGGAGTGGGCCAGGCCCTTGAGTATCGCCCGGCCGGTGAGCAGGTTCACCAGGACGACGAGGCCGGCCCCGGCCAGCCGGACGGCACCGAACAGGACGAGCGCCCGCTGGACACCGGGCGGCCAGGTCCGCCGCTCGTGTCCCCGCAGGGACGGACCGGGCCGTTCGGGGGCAGGGGCAGCACGGTGCTGCGGGGAGAACGTACTCACCCCTCGACCTTCATCGCAGCCGCACGTCCGTGCAATGGGACCACGCCGGTCACGTCACTTCTGGCTTGTTCTCTTTGCTGGTCAGAGCGCCGTATCCGGGAAAATACAAGACCGTTCGCCCCTACCTGTCCCGGTTCGGGCGGGTCATCTTTGAACGGCGGCCCGCACCGGGCCGCGCCCCGCGGAAGGAGCCCCTGTGGACGGCTGGTACGTCGACGACCGCTGCACCAACTGCGACGTCGCCCGGCAACTGGCGCCGGACCTGATCGCCGAGGAGAACGGCACGTCCCGGATCGTGCGCCAACCGGAGACCGAGGAGGAGAACCGGCGCCTGTACGCCGCCGTGTTCGCCTGCCACACCCGCTCGATCCGCCCCGCCGCCGGGCGCGTCGACCAGGCGCTCGACCCGTTCCCCCTGGCCCTGGACGACGGCGTGCTGCTGTGCGGCCACAACTCGCCGCGCACCGCGGCCGCCAACTCCTATCTGCTGCGCCGCCCCGACGGCACTCGGATGATGATCGACACCCCCCGCTGGAGCCCCGCCCTGGCCGGCCGGTACACGGCCACGGGCCGGATCACGGACGTGCTGCTCACCCACCGCGACCACGCCGCCCACGGCCGCCACTGGGCCGATCACCTCGGCGCCCGGCTGTGGATCCACGAGGGCGACCTCGACGCCGCGCCCGACGCGGACCAGGTCATCCGGGGCCTCGACCCGGTGGAGGTCGGACCGGGCGTCACCGTGCATCCGCTGCCCGGCCACACCCGCGGCAGCGTGCTCTACCTCGCGGACGACCGGTACTGCTTCAGCGGCGACAGCTTCCACTGGTCGCGCTCGCTCGGCGACCTCGCCGTCGTGGACTGCGTCACCTGGTACTCCATCGAGGAGCTGGCCGCCTCCCTGGCCCGGACCGCGGACCGGCTGCGCTTCGAGTGGGTGCTGCCGGGCCATGGCGACCGCAGGCACCTGCCCGCCGACGAGATGTCCCGCCGCCTGCGCGCCCTGACCGAGCACACCAGCACCCTGCGCCCGCGTCCCGTGGACTTCACGGCCGTACGGTGGTGAGGGGGACGGCGTTCGGCAGCGGGAGGTCACCGTGCGGCTGGCGGAGTTTCTGAGCCGGGTCCAGGACCGCGGGGAGTACCGGAGCGAGGAGGAGGCCGAGCACGTCAGCGAGGCCGTGCTGTGGACGCTGGCCACCCGGATCACCCCGGAGGAGGCCGACGAGCTGGCGGCGCGGCTGCCCGCACCGCTGGACGAGGCCCTGCACCGGGACCGGGGCTGCGCCGAGTCCTTCGGCCGGGAGGAGTTCCTGCGGCGGGTGGCCCAGCAGACCGGCGCCCGGCCGCGCACGGCGGAGTGGGACGCGGGCGCGGTGCTCTCCACCGTCGCCGACTCCGTCCCCGGCGGCGAGCTGGACGGCCTGCTGGCCCGGCTCCCGGTCGACTACGCGGACCTGTTCGGAAGGCCGGAGCCCGCCTGAGCGGGGAAGGGGACTGGTAAGCGGGGCCGGGGGTTCGGAAGCGGGGCCGTAAGTGGGGCGCGGACTTACCGCTGTGCGTCCCCGCCTACGCCTCACTCCCGTGCGTCTCCGTCTCCAGCCCCCGTTCGCGCTGTTCCCGTTCCTCCCGCATGGCCCGCAGCCGTTCGTCGCACCACCGCCTGGCCGCCTCGGAGACCTGGGCCAGCGCGCGCGGGTCCTCGAACAGATGGGTGGCGTCCGGTACGACGTGCAGGGCGTGCGGGGCCCGCAGCCGCCGGGCCGCGCCCTGGTTGAGCCGCAGCACCTCGTGGTCCTGCCCGCCGACGACCAGCAGGACCGGCGCCCGCACCTTCTCCAGCGCCTCGCCCGCCAGATCGGGCCGCCCGTCCCGCGACACCACGGCCAGCACCCGGTCGGGCCGTTCGGCGGCGGCCGTCAGCGCGGCGGCGGTGCCGGTGCTCGCGCCGAACAGCACCACCGGCGTGCCCCGCGTGTCCGGCTGCTCGTCGAGCCAGTCGATCGCGCCCACCAGACGGTGCGCGAGGAGTGGGATGTCGAAGCGGTGCTCGCCGTTCAGCGCGTCGTGCCGCTCCTCCCGCTCGCTGAGCAGGTCGAGCAGCAGCGTGCCGTACCCGGCCGTGCGCAGCTCGGCGGCCACGGTCCGGTTGCGGGTGCTGTGCCGGGAGCTGCCGTTGCCGTGCGCGAACAGCACCACCGCGCGCGAGGATGCCTGGACCACGAGGTCGCCGTGGAGCGCGGCGTCGTCCATGCGGACGAGAACCATCTCGGAGATCATCGGCCTCAACCCTTTCCGGGGCGCCGTTCCCGCCGAGCGATACGGCCCGGATGTCCACCTCCCATCATGCCCACGGCACCCGGCCCCCGGCACCCGCAGAGCCGCGGACCGGGAGGACCGCCGTCACCAGCCGGTCAGCAGCAGATGATTGAGCAGCAGCGCGAGCACGGCCTGGGCGGCGAGCCAGGGCCGGGGGCGGGGCAGCAGCGCGCAGGCGGGCAGCAGCCACAGCGCGAAGGGCAGCCAGATCCGCTCGGTCTCGGCCTTGCTCATGCCGGACAGGTCGGCCGCCAGCAGGGCGAGCAGCCCGGCGCAGACGAGGAGGGCGAGCCGGGCCCGCGAGCCGGTACGGCGGTGCAGCAGCTCGGCGCCGGTGCGGCGCAGGGCCGCCGCGGTGGCCGGCCCGGTGATGAGCACGGCGCAGGCGAGATCGGCCCACACCCAGTAGCCGTAGGGGCGGACGCCTCCCACACCCTGGTAGTAACGGATCGTCAGGAGCTGGTACCCGTGCCACCAGTTGAAACCGGCGAGCGTGAACACCGCCGGGAAGACCGCCAGTCCGGCGAGCAGGGGAAGCAACAGGGCGGGCCGGGCGCGTAGTTCGCGGCGGGCGAGGAGGAGCATCGCCGCGCCCACGAGGGCGAGGAGTGCGAGGCCGTACGAGAGGTAGCAGGTCAGCCCGGACAGCAGGCCCGCGCCGGCCGCCGCCCAGGGGGAGCGACGGGTCAGGGCGAGGGCCAGCAGGGCCAGCGCCCAGGCGGCGACCGCCGCGAAGTAGCCGTCGGCGGAGACGCCCTGCCACACCGCGGCCGGGGCCAGCACCGTGAACGGGGCCGCCCGCCGCGCGAGCGCCTCGCCGGCCAGGGCGCGCACGGCGATCAGCACCGCCACGCATCCGCTCGCGCCGACGAGAACGCAGAACATCCCGGCCCAGCCGCCGCCCCGCAGCCCGATCCGGTCGAGCAGGACGAAGGTCAGCGTGGCCGCCGGGGGATGCCCCGCGACATGGGCGGGCCAGGGGCGGGGTGTGCCGCTGACGATGTGCCGGGTGAAGTCGTGCAGGGCGGCCGGGATGTCATGGAAGCGGCCGATCACCCGCAGGTACTCCTCACGGGCGGTCAGCCGGCCGGCGATGCCCCGCTGCCAGCCGTCCACCAGCGCCAGCGAGACGATCCACGCCAGCGCGGTCGCCCAGGCCGCCGCGAGCAGCCCGCGCCAGGGCAGCCGGGCCGCGAGCACGGGACCCTGCACCACGGTCGCCGCCGCCACGGCCAGTGCGGCGGGGGTGCCGGGGCCGGCGTGCGGGTCCCAGTCGGCGAACAGCGGGGGCCAGTGCACGAACAGCGAACGGTGCACGGCCTGGATATGGCGGCCGACCAGGACCGCCGCCGTCACGAGCAGGGCGGCGGCAGCGGCGGCGTACAGATCGCGTCGCCCGGCACGGGAGGGATGTGCCGCGGGGCGGGCAGCGGGGTCTCGGTGGGGAAGGAGGGTCACACCCGGCACGCTAGGCCGGGCGGGCGGCGCCGGGCCGCCGTCCGGGCCGGACGTCAGGGTTTCGTCACCGGTCGTACCGCCTGTCCCGGACGTCTTGCGGCTTACGGTCGGCACATGCGCGACCAAGACCGCCTCCCCAGCTCACCGGGTTTCTGGCGCAGCCCCCTGCGCGGCCCGTGGTTCACCTCGGTGCTCGGCCTCGTCCTTCTCGCCGGCGTCACCGTGCTGTTCGTGACCGGCCTGGTGTCGTACGCCGCCTACAACCCGAACCTGTCCCCCGTGAACGACACGACGCCGGACAAGGGATTGCTCGGCTTCTACCTGTTCGCCTGGCCGACCGACCCCGTGTGGCTGTACCGCCTCACCCAGGGCGTCCACGTCACCCTCGGGATCACCCTGATCCCCGTCCTGCTGGCCAAGCTGTGGTCGGTGGTGCCCCGGCTGTTCACCCTGCCCCCGGCCCGCTCCGTCGCCCACGGCCTGGAACGCGTCTCCCTGTTGCTGCTCGTCGGCGGCGGCCTGTTCGAGTTCACCACCGGCGTGCTCAACATCCAGCTGGACTACGTCTTTCCGGGCTCCTTCTACCCGCTGCACTTCTACGGCGCCTGGGTATTCTTCGCGGCCTTCGCCGCCCACGCCGCGCTCAAGACGCCCAAGGCGCTGCGCACCGTACGACGGCGGCTGCGCGGCGAACCCGAGGAAGGCGGCACGCCCGCCCCCGACACCCTGGTCGCCCCGCGTCCCGCTCCGCCCACCGTCAGCCGGCGCGGCGCTCTCGGACTGGTCGGCGGCGGCTCGCTGCTGCTGCTCCTGACCACGGTCGGACAGAGCCTCGGCGGCCCCTTCCGCCGTGCCGCCCTGCTCGCACCCCACGGCACGGCCGATCCGAACGGCGGACCCAACGGCTTCCAGATCAACAAGACCGCCGCCTACGCCGGGATCACCACGGCCGACACCCACGAGGACGCCTGGCGGCTCGTCGTCACCGGCCGCACCGGCACCGTCCGCCTCAGCCGCGCCGAGCTGCTCCGACTGCCGCTGCACAGCGCCTCGTTGCCCATCGCCTGCGTGGAGGGCTGGTCGACCGCCGACCAGTGGTGGCGCGGGGTACGGCTGCGCGACCTGGCCGCGCTGGTCGGCTACGACGGCGATCCGCCGGACGTGCTGGTGGAGTCCCTGCAACGACACGGTGCCTTCCGCCGCGCGGCCCTGCGCGCCAACCAGGTGGCCGATCCGCGCGCCCTGCTCGTCCTGTACGTCAACGGCGAGGAACTGTCCCCCGACCACGGCCACCCGGCGCGGATCATCGTGCCCGCCGCACCCGGTGTGCTCAACACCAAATGGGTAGCCCGGCTGACCTTCGGAGCCCTGTGATGACGCCCCGCCGGATGCGCCTCGCGCTCGGCAGTCCCTTCCAACTGCTGCTGCTCGCCTGCTCCTTCGTGCTCGCCGCCTATGCCGGGATCCGGCTGCTGGCCGGCGACTGGCGCGCGGTGGCGCTGTGGATCGTGGGCGCCGCCCTGCTGCACGACCTCGTGCTGGTGCCCCTGTACGCGGCGGCCGACCGGGCGGTGACCCACGGTCTCGCGGCGGCCGGCCGGCGTGGCTGGACCCCTTGCGTACGGGGCCCGGCCGTGCTGTCCGCGCTGCTGCTCCTCGTGTGGTTCCCTCTGATCAGCGGTATGACGGCCGAGCGCTACCGATTGGCGACCGGTCTGTCGCCGGACGGCTTCCTCACCCGCTGGCTGCTGATCACCGCCGTACTGTTCGGCGGTTCCGCCGTGCTGCTGGCGTGGCGGGTGCGCAGGGCGGCGAAGCACCGGCCGCCCGCGCCCCAGTGAGCGACGCGCCGCCACCCGGCCCGGCGCGCATGGCGCAGCAGGGCCGGGGTGCCGAGCCGGGCCCACGGGAACGGGGCACCGCCGGCGCCCGGCCCCGCGCTCACGTCGACCACCTCGACGTGAGCGCGTTCATCGACGTCGACCGGCACGGTCTCCGCGATCAGCAGACCGCCCGGCCGAAGCAGCGCGGCCACCCGCTCCAGCAGCGCGGCCGGGTCCCCGCCGATGCCGATGTTGCCGTCCATCAGCAGCACGGTGCCCCAGCGGCCCTCGGCGGGCAGCGCCTCGAACACCGAGCGGCGCAGCACCGGACCGCCGAGCCCCGTGGTGTGCGCCACGGCCGCGTCGCTGACGTCGATGCCGAGCACGGGACGGCCTCGGGCGGCGAGTTCCGCCACCAGCCTTCCCGGCCCGCAGCCGACGTCGAGCACGGTGCCCTCGCAGCGGTCCAGCACCGCGAGGTCGACCGCATCGGCCCGGCCGCACCAGCGCTCCACCTCCAGCGGCAGCAGCCAGCCGTCGACCCGGCGCAGGAACAGCGGGCCCCGGCCGGTGCGCAGCGCGGTGGCGTACGGGTCGGCGGCGGCCCAGGCGACCGAGCCGCTCATCGGGGCAGCCCCGCGGCGCAGCGGGCCATCTCGGCGGCGAACCGGCCGCGCGGAGCCAGCGCGGCGACCGCCCGGGCATCGGCGGCGACATCGACGTCCCGCAGCCGGGGCAGGTCACGCACCCGCAGCCCGGCGGCGGTCAGCCGGGCCCGCTGCGCGGCGCCGGTACCGGGCGTGGACATGGGGACGCCGCGCAGCAGCGCCGGGTCGGGCTCGGCCAGCCCCAGCGCCCAGAACCCGCCGTCCCGCGCCGGGCCCAGCCACGCGTCGCAGTCGGTGAAGTCCACCGTGAGCAGCTCCGGCGTGACCTGCGGGGTGTCCATGCCGATCAGCAGCGCGGGTCCGGCGCAGTGCGCGAAGGCGTCCGCCAGCCGCTCGTCCAGGCCGCCCGCGCACTGCGGTACGACCTCGAAGCCCGGCGGCAGCCAGGGGCCGGGTGTCCCGTCCAGCACGAGGACACGCCGGGACGCGGGTGTCCGCGCCACGGCGTGCAGGGTGTCGGCGAGCGCCGCCTCGGCGAGCCGCGCCGCTTCCGGCGGGCTGAACGGCGGAGTCAGCCGGGTCTTGGCCCTGCCGGGACGGGGCTCCTTGGCGATGACGAGCAAGGTGGTCACTGCGCCGTCCTCTCCCGGGCGCGGGCCGGGGCCTCGGTCAGCACCCGGCGCATGTCCCGCACCGCCTGCCAGGTACCGGTCCAGGTCCCCGTCACCTTGGAGGTACCGGTGCGGGGGAGGTACGGCACGTCGTACTCGGCGATCCGCCAGCCGGCGTCGGCGGCACGTACCACCATCTCCAGCGGGTACCCGCTGCGCCGGTCCGTGAGACCCAGCCCGAGCAGCGCCTCGCGCCGGGCGGCACGCAGCGGCCCCAGGTCGTGCAGCCGAAGACCGGTGCGGCGGCGCAGCATCCGCGCCAGCGCGAGGTTCCCGGCCCTGGCGTGCACCGGCCAGGTCCCTCGCGCCACCGGGCGCCTGCGGCTCAGCACCAGATCGGCCCTGCGCTCCTGGATCCGCTGGACGAAGGGCACCAGCAGGGCCGGGTCCAGCGAGGCGTCGCAGTCGCAGAAGCACACGATGCCGGCCGTGGCGGCGGTCAGCCCGGCATGGCACGCGGCACCGAAGCCGCGCCGCGGTTCGTCCACCACGGTGGCGCCCAGCGTCCGGGCGATGCGGGCCGAGCCGTCGCTGGAGCCGTTGTCGACGACGAGAGCACGCCAGCCCGCCGGGATCCGGCCGAGCACCCAGGGCAGGGCCTCGGCCTCGTCCAGACAGGGCAACACCACGTCGACGGACGGAGAAGAGATCGTCATGCCTCTCACCCTACGAACGCGAACCGGGCATAACGGACTGTCGGTCCTTACGAAACGCGGACACCGCACCCGCCGCCGCGCCCGCTCGCCGCGGGCGGTGGGACGCTTGGGGCATGCGAGCGCAGTACGGGCCCGACCGGGCCCCCACCACGGACGACGACCTGGTACGAGGCACGGACGACCCGGTACGCGACAGGGACGACCGGGTACGCGACACGGACGACCAGGCGCGAGGGCGGGACCGGGACGCAGCCCGCGCCCGGATCCTGGTCGTGGACGACGACCCCACCGTCTCCGAGGTCGTCGCCGGATACCTGGACCGCGCCGGCCACACGGTCGACCGCGCCGACGACGGCCCGACCGCACTCGCCCGCGCCCGTGACCGGTGGCCCGATCTCGTCGTCCTCGACCTGATGCTGCCCGGCATGGACGGCCTGGAGGTGTGCCGGCGGCTGCGGGAACAGGGGCCCGTGCCCGTCATCATGCTCACCGCCCGCGGCGACGAGGAGGACCGGATCCTCGGCCTGGAGGTCGGCGCCGACGACTACGTCACCAAGCCCTTCAGCCCCCGCGAACTCGTGCTCCGCGTGGAGTCGGTGCTGCGCCGCAGCCGCCCCGCTGCCACCGGGGGCATCGGGCACGGGCTGGCCGCCGCCGGTCTCGCGCTCGACCCCGACGCCCGCCGCGCCACCAAGAACGGCCGCGAACTCTCCCTCACCCTCCGGGAGTTCGACCTGCTCGCCTTCTTCCTGCGCCACCCCGGCCGGGCCTTCGCCCGCGAGGACCTGATGCGCGAGGTCTGGGGCTGGGACTTCGGCGACCTGTCCACCGTCACGGTCCATGTCCGCCGGCTGCGCGGCAAGGTCGAGGACGACCCGGCCCGGCCCCGGCTGATCCGGACCGTCTGGGGCGTCGGCTACCGCTTCGAGCCGGACGGCGCGGAGGACTGACCGTGCGCGACCTCCTCCTCATCGCCCTGTACGCCTTCGCCGCGGCCGCCGCCACCGGGCTCGCCGGGGCGGGCGTGCTGCGGCTGATCCGGCGGCGCTCGCTCACCGCCTCCCTCACCGTCGTCGCCGCCGTCGGGGTCCTCGCCATGCTCGCCGGGACCCTCGCCGTCGCCTGGGCGATGTTCCTGTCCCCGCACGACCTGACCGCCGTCACCACCGTCGTCGCCATGGCGGCCGTCGTCTCCCTGGCCACCGCCCTGCTGCTGGGCCGCTGGGTGGTCGCCCGCAGCCGCGAACTCGCGGACGCCGCACGCTCCTTCGGGGACGGCGGTGCCTTCGCCGCACCCGGCGGACCCGCGACCGCCGAACTGGAGGAACTCAGCCGCGAGTTGGCCGCCACCAGTGCCCGGCTCGCCGAATCCCGCGAGCGGGAGCGGGCGTTGGAGGCGTCCCGGCGGGAACTGGTCGCCTGGATCTCGCACGATCTGCGCACCCCGCTCGCCGGACTGCGCGCCATGGCCGAGGCCCTGGAGGACGGGGTGGCCGCCGACCCCGACCGCTATCTGCGGCAGATCCGCGCCGAGGTGGAACGCCTGGACGGCATGGTCGGCGACCTCTTCGAACTCTCCCGCATCCACGCGGGCACCCTCTCCCTGAGCCTCGCCCGGATCTCCCTGTACGACCTGGTCGGCGACGCGCTGGCCGGCGCCGACCCGCTGGCCCGCGAGCACGGGGTGCGGCTGGTGGGCGAGGGCGTCGCACCCGTGCCGGTGGAGGTGGACGGCCGGGAGATGAGCCGGGTGCTGGGCAATCTGCTGGTCAACGCCATCCGCCGGACCCCCGCCGACGGCACGGTCGCCGTCGCGGCCGAACGCACCGACGAGGGCGTGGTGCTGTCCGTCACCGACGGCTGCGGCGGCATCCCGGAGGAGGACCTGCCGCGCGTCTTCGACACCGGCTGGCGCGGCACCGACGCCCGGACACCCCCCGCGGGCGCGGGCCTCGGCCTCGCCATCGTGCGCGGCATCGTGGAGGCCCACCGGGGCCGGGCCACCGTCCGCAACATCCCCGGCGGCTGCCGCTTCGAGGTGACCCTGCCCGCCGCGCGCTAGGCTCCGCGACCCCGCCGAGATCCGAAAGAGAGGCCCTGGGAGCCGGAAGCTCAGTCCTCCCGCAGCCCGGCCCGCGCGAACTCCCGTACCCCGTCCGCGAATCCGACCCGTGGCCGCCACCCCAGCGCGGCCCGCAGCCGGGACGAGTCGGCGGTGATATGCCGTACGTCCCCCAGCCGGTACTCCCCGGTGACCACCGGTGCCGGGCCGCCGCACGCCTCGGCGAGCGCCCGTGCCAGTTCGCCGACGGTACGGGGCTCACCGCTGCCGGTGTTGTACACCGTGAGGGCTCCCGGCGCGGACTGGGCCTCCAGCGCGGCCAGGTTCGCCGCCGCCACGTCCCGGACGTGCACGAAGTCCCGCCGCTGGCCGCCGTCCTCGAAGACCCGCGGCGCCTGACCGCGGGCGAGAGCGGAGCGGAAGAAGGAGGCGACTCCGGCGTAGGGGGTGTCGCGGGGCATCCGCGGCCCGTACACGTTGTGGTAGCGCAGGGAGACCGCCGTGCCACCGGTGGCACGGGCCCAGGCGGCGGCCAGATGCTCCTGGGCGAGCTTGGTCGCCGCGTACACATTGCGGGGATCGGCCGGGGCGTCCTCCCCGACCAGTCCGGGTGACAGCGCGGCCCCGCATGCCGGGCAGCGGGGCTCGAACCGGCCCGCGTCGAGGTCGGCCACGGCGCGCGGGCCCGGCCGTACGGCACCGTGGTCCGGGCAGGTGTAGCGGCCCTCGCCGTAGACCACCATGGACCCGGCGAGGACCAGGTGCCGTACGCCCGCCTCTGCCATCGCGGTGAGCAGCACGGCTGTACCGAGGTCGTTGCGCGAGACGTACTCCGGGGCGTCCGCGACGCCGTTGCCGAGACCGACCATCGCCGCCTGATGGCACACGGCGTCCACCCCGGCCAGCGCGGCCGCCACCGCCCGTGCGCCCCGCACATCCGCGCCGGGGTCCGCCCGGACGTCGTACACCACCGGCTCGTGGCCGCGCGCCCGCAGCGCCTCGACGATGTGGGAACCGATGAACCCGGCGCCGCCGGTGACCAGTACACGCATACGGCCACGCTAGACGGGGCCCGCGCCACGCCTCGGGAAAACGCGGGTCATGTCACGACTCCGTAAGGCGTGCCGGTGCTCAGCCGATGCAGAGCACCAGCACGCAGAGCTGTTCCGGCGAGGTCGACGCGCGAGCGGGGGGTGTGCTCTCGCCGGAGCCGCCGGTGGTGGGGGAGGGCGCGGGGGCGGGGGTGGACGGCGTGGTGGGGGCCGGTGGGGTGGTGTGGCCGGTCGCCGGGGGTGTGGGGGTGGTGGCGCGGGTCGGCGCGGCGGTGCGGTGGGTGACCGGGGTGGCGGGGGCGGCGGAGTCCGGGTGGGGGTGCGCGGGCGCCGGGGGGTGGGTCGTGACGGCCTGCCGTACGGGGCTCGTGCCGTCCGGTGTCCGGGGCGCCGGGGTGGAGTGCCGGGCCGGGTGCGTGCCGGGCGGGGCCGACGGGTCGGGGGCCTGGTCGGGCGCCTCGTCCTGTGGTGCGGTGCCCGTGGCCCGGTCGTCCGGCGGCGTGGCCGCCTGCGCGCGGTCGGCGGTGTGCCGGTCCAGCGAGGCGAGGGTCAGCCCGCCCCCGACGAGGGCGACCGCGGTGGCGACCACGGCCCGGCGCTGGTTCTTCTTCCAGCGGGCCAACTGCCTGCGGCGCGCGGCCCGGCCCTGACGCACCGGCGGCGCGGACGCGATGTCGGCGGGCGGGTCCGGTTCACCGGGGGAGGGGGCCCACGCCGACTCGAACTCCGGCTGGTACGCGGGGCTTTCCGGCGCGGTGGATATCGGGTCGTCGTACCACCCGTCGTCCGGCACCGGAGCCCGGCTCGCCGTCCCCGCGGCGCCCACCGGGGATCCGCAGGTGCCGGGCGGGGCGATGTCCGGGGCGTAGGCGCCGCAGCCGGGGCACACCAGCGCGCCGTTGAGGTGCCGGCGGCACTCGGAGCAGTAGTCCATCTGCTTCTTCCGGTCTCGTACGGAGGATCGAGCGGCCAGCCACGCTAACGGGGCTTTCGAAAGGCCCTGTGCAGCCGGTGTGTCACTCCTGCGCAGATTCTCCGCCGGTCGTGCGGCCTTCCGAGCCGGTCAGGCTCCGGAGCCGAAGCCCAGCGCGAACACATGCAGGCCACCGCCGCCGACATCGGACGGCAGCCGCACGCTGCGCACCGTCTTGCCCGGAGCGAGGGCGACCGGCGCCGTGGCGAAGACGTCCGTGGTGACGTTCTCGGGCGCGGCCTTGGCATGGTTGCGGTAGGGGGTCGTGACCGCGACGGTGGTGCCGGGCAGCGGGGTGGCGCGTCCGGCGTTCAGCGTCCAGTCGGAGAAGCCGACGGGCACCGTCTGGGTCGTGCCGTCGGTGTAGGTGACGAGCGCCGTGCCCGAGGAGGGGCCGTTGTTCGCCGCGCCCAGGAAGGACAGCGTGCCCGAACCGCGCACGCGCAGCGTCTGGCCGTTCGCCAGGTAGTTGTCGGCCGTGGCGGGCGCCGACCTGGGCCAGGTGAAGGTGACACCGCCGACCGTGAGCCGGGCGCCCGGAGTGACGCCCGCGGCGGCGAGGGCGGCGGCCGAGTAGCTGTGGCCCGCGCCGTCGAAGTCGGCCGAGTCGGACGCGGTGTCGGCGGAGGTGCCGACGTCGGTGTAGCCCTCGGCGCCCGGATAGGAGCGCGGGGCCGCCGAACTGCCCGACGCCCAGGCCGGGTTGGGTGCGGTGTCGAGAGTGAAGGCGAGGGTGCCGCCGGTGGTGAGGGCGCCCGCGGGGGCGTACGCCTTGTTCCAGGCCGCGCCGCGCCAGGTGGCCGACCGTACGTACGGGGCGTCGTCCGCGGCGCCCTTGCCGTCGATGGTGAGGGTACGGCCGGACGGGAGGGTGACCTGGGCGCGGGGGAACAGGGGGCTGCCGAGGGCGAGATCGGCGGTGCCCGGTGTCTCGGGGTACATCCCGAGCGCGGACCACACGTACCACGAACTCATCTCGCCCAGGTCGTCGTTGCCCGCGAGACCGGCCGGGCCGTCGGTCCAGATCTGGTCCTGGACCTGCCGCACCACCTGCTGGGTGCGGTAGGGCAGGCCGATGTAGTCGTACTCCCACGGGATGTCGAGGCTCGGCTCGTTGCCGAGATTGGTGTACCCGCCGGCGCCGGTGAGCGAGGACAGGTCGGTGTCCAGGAACTTCGCCAGCGCCGCGGCGCCGCCCATCGCGGTGGCCAGCCCGTGCACGTCGAACGGCACCATCGGCGTGTACTGCCAGGAGTCGCCCTCCACGAAGGACGCCCCGGAGGTCGGCGAGAACCCCGCCGTCCAGGTGCCCGAGGCGTCGCGCGGCTGGAGGAAGCCGGTGCCGTAGTGGAACAGGTTGCGCCAGTCGCGTGCCCGGTTCACGAACCGGCGCTGGTCGGCGCGGTCGCCGAGGGAGCCGGCGAGCGCGGAGACCGCGAAGTCGGCCGCGCCGTACTCCAGCGTGGTGGAGACGGGCCCGTAGGCGTTGCAGCAGCCGTAGCTGCCGTTCCGGGGCAGCCGGCCCAGCTGCTCAAGATAGGCGAGGCCGGGCCGGTTGTCGTTGGCGGCGGTGGCCTCGTGGACCATCCCGCGCAGGGCCTCGGCGGCGTCGAAGTGCCGGGCGCCGAAGGCGTAGTAGCCGGCGATCATCCCGTCCGCCGGGTCGCCGACCATGACATGCGTCTCGCCGTTGTTCTCCGACCACTTGGGGAACAGGCCGGTCTGGCGGTAGTCGTCCAGCATCGACTGCGCGGTGTCGGCGGCGGTCCCCGGCGCGAGCAGCGCCTCCAGCTGGGCCTGGGAGCGGTAGACGTCCCAGCCCGAGTAGTTGGCATAGGCCGCGCCGTGCCCCGCGTCCACGGTGTGCACGGTGCCGTCGAAGCCCGGATAGCGGCGGTCGCTGTCGCTGATCACGTTCGGGTGCAGCAGGGAGTGGTAGAGCGCGGTGTAGAAGACCGTCTGCCGGCTCGGTGTGCCCCCGGCGATCCGCACCCGGCCGAGCAGCGCGTTCCAGTCCCGGTGCGCCGCGTCGCGCACCCGGTCGAGGTCCCAGCCGGGGTTCTCGACCCGGCGGTTGCGCACGGCGCCGGCCACCGAGACGTACGACAGGCCCACCTTGGCCTGGACCGTGCGGTGCGCGGTGGTGTCGAAGGTGACGTAGCCGTCGCTCCCGGTCGCGGCCGGGGTGAAGGTGCGCCCGGAGTGCGGCAGCCGGCCGTGCGGCACCGGCCGGTTGGGGGTCTCGGGGGCGTTGGGCGGGGCGACGGTCGCGGGGGCGGCGGGCGCGGCGGTGACCGGTACCGTGCCGCTCGCGGTGAACGGCCGGTCGAAGACCATGTCGAAGTAGACGGTGTACGCGTTGTGCATCCCGCAGAAGTTGCCGCTGGTGACCTGCCCGCTCACCTCGTCGTCGCCCACGGCGTCGAACTGCACGTCCGAGTCGCCCGCCTGACTGTCCATCAGCTTGAACAGCAGGTTCGCCCGGTCCGTCGCGGGAAACGTGAACCGCGCCATGCCGCTGCGGGTGGTCGCGGTCAGCTCCGTGCGCACCCCGTTGTCCAGATCGACGGCGTACGAACCGGGGGAGGCGGACTCGGCCGTGTGCGAGAAGCCGGCCGTGGCCCCGGTGTCGAGTGCTCCGGTGGTCGGCAGCACCGGGATGTCACCGGCGGCGCGGCAGCCGGGCCCCGCGATATGGGTCAGGCTGAAGCCGGTGATCGCGGAGTCGCCGTACGCGTAACCGCCGCCATAGGGCCGGTGGGGGGTGTCGGGGCTCCACTGGACCATCCCGAAGGGGGCGTCGGCGCCGGGGAAGTCGTCGGCCGCGTTGGCCGTCCCGATGAACGGGTCCACCAGGGCGGCCGGGTCGGCGACCGGCACCGGTGCCTCCGGCGCGGCATGGGCCGGGGCGGCCCCGAGCGCCACCAGCAGGGCGCCGGCGGCGAGCAGTCCCCGTCCTCTCGGTCGTGCCATGGCGACCAGGTCCCTTCGTCGGCAGGCTGAACAGCCCGAAGCGGATGGCTTCACGAGACGCAACGAGACACATGACAACGTTGTTTCGGTGGGGCGGCGGTCAACACGCCGTACGTCCGGGAACGTTGAGCCTTCCGGCCCTGGGGTGTCAAGTACGGGCCCACCGGAATCGGCCGAGATCGCGGAGGGCTTCCGGCCCGGTGGCGTCCACCGGGCCGGGAGCGCCGCTCAGTCGGTCGTCAGCAGGCGTCGTACGACATAACCGGCGGAGTCCACGCCGGAGGTGCCGCCCTCGACCAGGGCCGCGACCGCGATGTGCGGGTTGTACGCGGTCAGCCAGCCGTTGGTGTGGTCGCCCTCCTCGGCGGTGCCGGTCTTGGCGCCGACCCCGGCGAGGCCGCTCAGCCGGGGTGCGGCGGTGCCACCGGTGGCGGCCGCGCGCATCATCGACTGGAGGTAGCCGGCCGTGCGGGGCGTGATGGGCCGCGGCGCGTTCGCCTGCTGCTGCCCCGGCACGATGATGGGCTGCCGGAAGGCGCCGCCGCGCACGGTGGCCGCGACGGACGCCATGAACAGCGGGGTGGCCTCGACCCGGCCCTGCCCGATGAACTGGGCCGCCTGGTCGCTGCCCTGCGCGTCCTCCGGAATGCTCGGGTCGCTGGTGGCGACCCCGCCGCCGATGGACCAGCTGCCCATGCCGAAGACGTTCACCGCCTCGTCGTGCAGGGCGGAGGCGTCACCGTCGTGCACCAGGTAGTGGAAGCCGTCCTTGATGAAGGAGGTGTTGCAGGACACGGCGAAGGCCTGCGCCAGATTGGACCCCGGATTCGCCTTCACGCCGGGGTCGTTGTGGAACAACTGGCTGTTGGCCATCAGGGAGTCGGTGCACGGCGCCGGGCTGGCCGGGGTCAGGCCCGCCTTGTCGAACAGGGCCGCCGAGGTGATGATCTTCATGGTGGAGCCGGGGGACTTGATGCCGTTGATGGCGATGTCCCCGTCCGCGCCCGTGTGCGCGACCGCCAGGATGTGCCCGTTGCTCCAGTCGATGGCCACCGACCCCGCGGGCCTGCCCCCGAGGTGCGGGTCCTTCACCGCCTGCTCCGCCGCCGTCTGGAGCCGGGCGTCGATCGTGGTTCTGACGACCGGCGCGGTGCCCTTCTTGAAGGTCTTCAGCGTCTTCACGCCCACCCCGTCGGCGTCCACGACGGCCACACCGGTGCCGGGACGGCCGCCGGTGGCCTTGCCGTTCTGCCGGATCGTCGCCGCGATGTCCCGCAGCGAGTCGAACCCCGACAGGTCCGTCCTGCCGTCGGCGGCCACCACCTTCGCGTCGCTCGCTTCCGCGGGCAGCGTGCCCGCGGTCAGTGACTGGTCGTCCCCGAGGCCCGGATACAGCACCGAGTTGTTCCAGTGCACCGCCATCGCGCCGTTGTCGCTCTTGCGCACGGCCACCGCGCTGGGATAGCTCCAACTCCCGCCCGCCACCTGCGCGGTGACGGTGAAGGTGACCTTGGTGGCCCCGGCGGTCACGCTCGACGGCCCGGCCGCGAGAACGTTGTCGAAGGTCACCTTCTTCAGGCGCAGGCCGTCCTTGTACTGCCGCAGGGCCGGGGCCGCCGCGTCCGGCGCGTCGGTCTCACCGGCCGCGCCGCCCACGTTCTGCCCGGACCAGTGGTCCAGGAACGACCGGGCCAGCTTCACCGCCTCGGGCCCGGAGGGCGGTGTGTCCGACGCCGCCGACGGGTCGAAGCCCGTGTCCTGCGCCCGGTCGGCCGTACCACCGGTCAGCCCGTGCAGGAGGTTGTAGGTGCCTATTCCCCCCAGAACGAGCAGCGCGGTGGACGTACCGGCTATGCCGATCTTCACAGCTCTGTTCATGTGCTGGATCGTATGTACGTTCCATGAAGTGACGAGGCGACTACGGCGGGATCGTTACCGGAACGTCAATAGGGACTGCTCAAAAATCCGGCGGGACGGGACCGGTCGGCCCGGCGGCGCCCCTCTCCCCGGCTCTCGGACGATTAAACCAGTCGATACTGGTGTAAAAGTGAGACTGATGGAACCATCGCGCACGAGCGACACGGCAGCCACGTCCGTGGGGTCGGCGGACCTCTTCGACGCGTCCACGGACGCGGCCGCGGTGATCGCCCAGGACGGTGCGGTGGTCGGCTGGACCCGCGGCGCCGAGGCGCTGCTCGGCTACTCCGCGCCGGAGATGGTCGGAGCCCCGGCCGGCCGCCTGCTCGCCGCGCCCGAGGACCCCGCACGCGCCGCCGGCATCGCGGCGCGCTGCCGTGGCGGAAACGGCTGGAGCGGCACGGTTAGGGTCCGGCACCGCGACGGCCGCCCGCTCGACCTCCTGCTGCGCGTCTCGGCCGTCTTCCGCATGGGCGGCCAGGACTGCTTCCTGATGTCGGCGCGCGAGGAGCGTGAGCAGTGGACGGTGGCCCAGTCCGTCCTCGACGGCTTCCTCACCCGCTCACCGGTCGGCATGGCCGTCCTGGACCGCGAACTGCGCTACGTATGGCTGAACGGCACGCTGGAACGGCTCGGCGGGGTGCCCCGCGAGGAGCGCATCGGCCGGCGCCTGAGCGAACTGCTGCCCGGATTGCAGGCGGAGGCCCTGGAAAAGCTGATGCGCAAGGTGCTCGCCACCGGCGTGCCCGTCACCGACTACGAGTACCACGGCTGGAGCTGGGCCGACCCGCACCGCGGACATGCCTACTCGACCTCCTTCTTCCCCCTCGCGGACGCCGACGGCACCGCCACCGGCATCTGCTACATGGTCCTCGACGTCACCGAACGCTGGGCCGCCCGCCGCGTCCTGTCGATGGTCAACGAGGCAGGCACCAGCATCGGCACCACCCTCGACGTGCTGCGCACGGCCGGGGAACTGGCCGACTTCGCCGTTCCGCGCTTCGCCGACTTCGCGGTCGTGGACCTGCTCGAACCCGTGCTCGGCGGCGAGACGCCGGAGAGCCTGCCCGGCGACGCCGGGGCCGCGCCCGCCCGGCCCATGCTGCGCCGCGCCGCCCTGCGCTCGGTGCGCGAGGGCTGCCCCGAGGCCGTCTACCGGGTCGGCGACCGGGTCGGGTTCCTCGGCCCGCCGCACGACGCCAGGACGCTCGTCAAGGGCGACCCGCTGTTCATCCGGGTCCTCGACGCGCGGCAGGAACCCTGGGCCACCGCCGAGCCGCTGCGGGCCGACCGCATCCGCGAATTCGGCATGCACTCGCTGATCTCCGTCCCCCTGCGGGCCCGCGACACCACCCTCGGCCTCGCCACCTTCGCCCGCACCACCAACCCGTCCCCCTTCGACCCCGACGACGTGCTGCTGGCCCGCGAACTCGTGGCGCGCGCGGCGGTCTGCCTGGACAACGCCCGCCGCTACACCAGGGAGCACACCGCCGCCCTCACCCTCCAGCGCAGCCTGCTGCCCCCGGCGCTGACCGGCGGCACCGCGCTGGACGTGGCCTCCTCCTACCTCCCCGCCGACTCGGCCGGCGGCGTCGGCGGCGACTGGTTCGACGTGATCCCGCTGTCCGGGGCGCGGGTCGGGCTCGTCGTCGGGGACGTGGTGGGCCACGGCATCAGCGCCGCCGCGAGCATGGGCCGGCTGCGCACCGCCGTACAGACCCTCGCCGACATGGAGCTGCCCCCGGACGAACTCCTCGCCCATCTGGACGACCTCGTCCTGCGGCTGAGCGGCGAGGAGAGCTTCTGCGGCGCCGACGTCCGGGGCGCGGCGGCCTTCACCGGCGCGACCTGCCTCTACGCCGTGTACGACCCCGTCACCCGGCGGTGCACCATGGCCCGCGCCGGCCACCCGCCACCCGTCGTCGTCCCCCCGGACGGCCCCGCCTACTTCCCGCAGATCCCCGCGGGGCCCCCGCTGGGGCTGGGCGGCATGGCCTTCGAGGCCGCGGAGATCGAACTGGCCGAAAACAGCCTGTTCGGCCTGTTCACCAACGGTCTCATCCAGGCATCCGACGACGTCGAGCGCGGCCTGGCCCGGCTCGCCGAGGCACTCGCCCGGCCCGAGCCGGACCTCGGGAGGCTGTGCGCCGCCGCCGTACGCGATCTCGTCCCCGGTCCCCAGCCCGACGACATCGCGCTCCTGCTGACCCGCACTCACGCGCTCGGCGCCGACCACGCCGTCTCCTGGGACGTCCCCGACGACCCGGCCGCCGTCGGCGAGATCCGCACCCTGGCCGCCCGCCAGGTCACCGGCTGGGGCCTCGGCGAGCTGGCCATGACGACGGAACTCCTGGTGAGCGAGCTGGTCACCAACGCCATCCGCTACGCCGCCGGGCCCATCCGCGTCCGCCTCCTCCGCGACTCCCGGCTGACCTGCGAGGTCGCCGACGCCAGCAGCACCGCGCCCCGCCTTAGGCACGCCCGCAGCACCGACGAGGGCGGCCGCGGACTGTTCCTCGTCGCCCAGCTCTCGCTGCGCTGGGGCGCCCGCTACACCGGCGACGGCAAGATCATCTGGGCCGAGCAGGAGATCCCCTAGTAGGGGTCGGATGGCTCGGCTAGGGCTGGTGCGGCTGGTGGGCGGCGTGGATTCCGTCGTCGGCGAGCAGGCATGCCGCGAGGGCCGCCGTGTCGTCCTGGAGGCTGTCGCCGCTGTACGCCAGCAGATCGTGGTGGAGCCGCTCCAGCAGCTCGTGCGGGGACAGCGGGCCGAAGGAGTGCAGGCGCTGCGCCAGGGGGTAGAAAGTGCCGGACGCGTTCCTGGTCTCCGTCACGCCGTCCGTGTACAGCAGCAGCTGCTCGCCGGGCTCGAAGGGGTAGCTGTCGACGTGGTGCGGCTCCGGAAGCAGCACCCCGAGGTTGAGCGGGGGACCGGAGCAGCCGCGATCGAGTTCCCGTACCTCGTCGGCGCGGATCAGCAGCGGCGGCGGATGGCCGCAGTTGACGATCCGGATGACCCGGCCGTCGGCGGGGATCTCGGCGAAGACCGCGGTGACGAACCGCTCGCCGATCTCGCTGCCGCCGAGGTGCTCGGCCCGGCGCGTCATGCTGCGCTCCATGCGGAGGGCCAGGGCGGCGAGATCGGGCTCGTCGTGCGCGGCCTCGCGGAACGCGCCGAGCAGCGCCGCGGCCGTCTCCACCGCGAGCAGTCCCTTGCCGCGCACGTCACCGATGAGCAGCCGTACACCGAAGGCGGTGGGGACCGCCTCGTAGAGGTCGCCGCCGATGCGCGCCTCGGCGGCGGCGGACAGATAGAGGCTCTCCAGGAGGAGGTTGCCGATCCGCTGCGGCAGCGGCCGCAGCAGCACCCGCTGCGCGATGTCGGCCACGAACCGTACGTCGGCCAGGGTGCGTTCGCGGCGGATGCGGTGGGCGGCCAGGATCGTGCCGAGGGCGCCCACCAGCGCCGTGCAGACGTAGTCGGCGACGTAATGGCGGTCCCACAGATAGCCGACCGGACGGCCCGCGCAGCACGGCGTGCCGGCCAGGACCCCCTCCATGACGACCGCGAAGACCGTGGCGCCCGCGACCGCGCGCGGCCCGTGGGCGAACGCGGTCACCAGCGGGAGGGCGACCAGCAGAAAGCTCACGGGCCAGTCGACGGGCGTGATCGGTTCGAGGATGAGTACGGCTACGACGTAGAGCACCGGAAGCCAGCGCATCCAGCCCGGAGGCGCCGGCGGTCCGGTCCGCGTGGCGGCACCGACTTCCGGCTGGCGACGTGGACTGCGCACACGGGACTCCTGTCACACGGGCTGGACGAGAATCCAGCCTGGTGCGCGGGTCCACGCCGCACCGGTCATTGCTCCAGTCAGCGGCATGTTCCGGTTTCCGGGGGCCATCGGGCCGTGCCGGGGAACCGGGGTGCCCGGCCGGGGGAACGGTTCACCAGTAGTGCCGGCGGCCGGCGACCGCGTGCCCCATCGACCCGAGGATCCACAGCACCGCGCCGACCACCAGAAGGATGATCCCGATGGTCCACAGAATGGATATCCCGGTGAGGAATCCGACGATGAGCAAGATGATGCCGAGGGCGATCATGGCCCGCCTCCTGTCGACGAATGTTCCTGGTGACCGGGTGCCCCGAACTACGCCGAGTCATCATCCGGGACGCGAAAATCTGAGCGGGTTCCGTCGGCGGGGCCTTGCTCTCCCGCCGGGCCCTGCTCTCCCGTCGGGCCGTGTTCTCCCGCCGGGCCGTGAGCGCGGCGGCACCCGGCGGTCAGTTCGCGGGCGCGCCCCGGAGCAGGCCGTCCATCACCAGGTCCAGGAGCCGGGTGGCGCGCGGTCGCCAGTCCTCGCGGGGGTCGAGCTGCCACAGCCCGGCGATGGCGAGCATGAAGTCGTCCGCGGTGACGCCGGGCCGGATGGTGCCGGCCTCCTCGTTGGCCCGCAGCAGGAGCGCGGCCGCGTCGGTCACCGGGGTGTGCGCGGGCTTGGCCGGGCCGCCCGGTGCGCCGGTGACCTGCCGGATCGCGGCGGCCAGACCGGCCTTGGCCATGGCGAACTCGGAGAGCCGGTCCATCCAGGCGCGCAGGGCCTGCGCGGGCGGCCGGGTCTCGAGCAGCCGGGCCGCGCTCTGCGCGACCTGCCCCATCTCGTGGCGGTAGATCTCCAGGACCAGCGCCTCGCGGTTGGGGAAGTTGCGGTAGAAGGTCCCCTGGCCGACGCCCGCCTTGCGGGCGATGGCGCTCAGCGGGACGTCCGGGCAGCGCGAGAGCTCGGTGAGGGCCACCTCCAGGATGCGCTCCCGGTTGCGCTGCGCGTCCGAGCGCCGTGGTGAGTCCTTCATGTGCGGCACTCGTCCTCTCCGAGGGTCGTGGCCGAACCTCGCCCTTGCTAAGCGGACAGGTGTCCGTTACGTTTCCAAGGTAACGGACAGTTGTCCGGTTGACTCCACGATAGCCGCGGAACCGCCACCATGGCAGCCATCAGGCCGCCGCCCCCCCACCACGGCGATCCGCACCGGCCCCGCTACGGCCGTTCTCGGCCCCTGCACTCCACGGCTCCGCATACCAACGGCTCGGCATACAACGGCTCTGCACCCCATGTGTTCTCTGGAAATGCGAAAGAAGTTGCCATGGCCCCCTCGACGTCCAGTGTCATCACCCTGCACATCAACGGCGAGAAGTTCACACTGCCCGTCAACCACCGCACCACCCTGCTCGACGCCCTGCGTGAACGCCTCACCCTGACCGGCACCAAGAAGGGCTGCGATCAAGGGCAATGCGGGGCCTGCACCGTCCTGCTGGACGGGCGCAGAACGCTTGCCTGTCTGCAACTCGCCGTGGCGGCCGAGGGGCGGGAGATCACCACGATCGAAGGCGTCGCCGAGGGGGGCCGGCTGCACCCCGTGCAGCAGGCGTTCCTCGAACTCGACGGCTACCAGTGCGGCTACTGCACGCCCGGACAGATCTGCTCGGCGATCGGGATGCTCCGGGAACACGCGGAGGGCCTGCCGAGCGCCGTCACCGACGATATCCGGCCGGAGGCGGGGCCACCCCCGCTGACCGCCGAGGAGATCCGGGAGCGCATGAGCGGCAACCTGTGCCGGTGCGGCGCCTACGTCGCCATTGTCGAGGCGGTGGCCAGGGCGGCGGCGGACGGCGAGCGCGCGGGCGCCGCGACCGAGTCCGAGGAGGTCGTGGCATGAGGGAGTTCGACTACCGGCGGGCCGCCGACGTGGCGGGCGCCGTCGCCCTGCTCGGCGCCGACCCGGACACCCGCTACCTCGGCGGCGGCACCAACCTCGTGGACCTGATGAAGACGGGCGTCGAACGCCCCACCCGACTGGTCGACATCCGCGAACTCCCGCTGGACGCGATCGAGTCGACGCCGGACGGCGGCCTGCGCATCGGCGCCACCGTCACCAACGCCGGCCTCGCCGCCCACCCCGAGGTGCGCCGCCGCTACCCGGCGCTGGCCCAGGCGGTGCTGGCCGGTGCCTCCGGGCAGCTGCGCAACATGGCGACGGTCGGCGGGAATCTGCTCCAGCGCACCCGCTGCGGCTACTTCACCGATGTCGCCCAGCCCTGCAACAAGCGGATTCCGGGCAGCGGTTGCCCCGCCGTCGAGGGCGAGCACCACAACCACGCGATCCTCGGTGCCTCCGAGCACTGCGTGGCCGTGCACCCCTCGGACATGGCCGTCCCGCTCGCCGCCTTCGACGCCGTCGTCCACTATGAAACCGCGGACGGACCGGGCGAGTTGCCGCTCGCGGAGTTCTACCTCCCGGTCGGCGACACCCCGCACCTGGAGACCGCCCTGCCGGCCGGCGCGCTGATCACCGGCGTCGTCCTGCCGCCCGCGCCGGTCGCGGCCCGCTCCCGCTACCGCAAGGTGCGCGAGCGCGCCTCGTACGCCTTCGCCATCGGCTCCCTCGCGGCCGCCCTCGACGTCCGCGACGGCGTCGTGCACGCGGCGCGCCTCGCTTTCGGCGCGGTCGCCTCCCGGCCCTGGCGTGCCCTGGCCGCCGAAGAGGTGCTGACCGGGGCGCCGGCCGCGCCCGAGACCTACGCCGCGGCTGCGGACGCCGAACTGGCCGCGGCCCGGCCGCTGCCGCACAACGGATACAAGGTGACCCTCATGCGCAACCTCGTCGTGGCCGTGCTCACCGAACTCGCCGAGGAGGTGGCCCGATGACCACCGTCACCGACACCGGGACGGCCACCCGCACGCCGTCCGTCGGCACCGCCCGCACCCGCGTGGAGGGCGTCGAGAAGGTCACCGGCGCCGCCCGGTACGCGGGCGAGATCCCCTTCGCCGACCTCGCCCACGGCTGGCTGGCGCTCTCCACCGTCGCCCGCGGCCGCATCAGCGCCCTCGACACCGACGCGGTGCTCGCCATGCCCGGCGTCCTCGCGGTCCTCGACCACCGCAACGCCCTGCGTCTGAACACCGAGTTCGGCAGTCTGCTGGGCATGCGGCCGGACCCGACCTGCGCCGTCTTCCAGCACGACCGGGTGCCGCACCTGGGCTGGCCGGTGGCGCTCGTCGTGGCCGAGACCTCCGAACAGGCCCGCGAGGCCGCCGAGTCGCTTGTGGTGCACTACGAACCGGAGCCGCACGCAACGGAGTTCACCGCAGCGCACCCCGACGCCTATCCGGTGGACGGGGTCATGCCCGCGGTGACGGAGAAGGGCGACATCGAGTCCGAACTCGCCGCCTCCGCAGTGGTGCTGGACGCCGAGTACACCACCCCCGAGGAGCACCACAACCCGATGGAGCCGCACGCGGCCACCGCCCACTGGGACGACGGCCGCCTGGAGGTCTTCGACTCCAACCAGGGCGCCAACTGGGTGGTGGGCGACCTCGCCAACCTGTTCTCGCTGGACCCCGCCAGCGTGCGGGTGCGCTCCGAACACGTCGGCGGCGGCTTCGGCAGCAAGGGCGTGCGCGCCCACCAGGTGGCCGCCGTGATGGCCGCCAGCGTGCTGCGGCGCCCTGTACGCGTGGTCATGACGCGCCGTCAGATGTTCACGCTGGCCGGCCACCGCAGCCCCACCGTCCAGCGGGTCAGGCTCGGCGCCGACGCCGACGGACGGCTGCGCGCCCTGGAACACCGCGCCCTCAGCCACACCTCCACCGTCTACGAGTTCGTGGAACCGAGCGCCGGGGTGGCGCGGGTGATGTACGACGCCGACGCCCACCGCACCGAGAACCGCGTGGTACGGCTCGACGTGCCGAGCCCCACCTTCATGCGCGCTCCGGGCGAGGCACCGGGGTCCTTCGCGCTGGAGTCCGCGCTGGACGAACTCGCCGAGAAGTGCGGGCTCGACCCGGTCGAACTGCGGCTGCGCAACGACGCCGAGCGGGGACCGGTCTCCGGCCTGCCGTTCGCCGGCCGCCGGCTCGCCGACTGCTTCCGCGAGGGCGCCCGCAGGTTCGGCTGGGCCGACCGCGACCCGCGACCGGGGGCCCGCCGGGACGGGCGCTGGCTGCTGGGCAGCGGCGCCGCGGCGGCCTCCTTCCAGGCGGGCGCGGCACCCTCCACCGCGACCGCGACCGCCCACCCGGACGGCACCTTCACCGTCCGGATCGCCGCGGCCGACATCGGCACCGGGGCCCGTACCGCCCTCACACTGGTCGCCGCGGACGCGCTGCACACCGCGCCCGAGCGGGTCCGGGTCCGCATCGGCGACAGCGCCTTCGGGCCGGCGATGATCGCCGGCGGCTCGATGGGCACCCGCTCCTGGTCCTGGGCGGTCAAGCTCGCGGCCGAGGAACTGCGCGAGCGGCTCGCCCTCGGCGCCGACATCCCGGCCGAGGGCATCACCGTCCGCTCCGACACCACCGCGGCCATCGGCGCCCTCGCCGCCGCCGAACGGCACTCCTTCGGCGCCCAGTTCGCCGAGGTGGCCGTGGACGTCACCACCGGCGAGGTGCGCGTGCGCCGCATGCTGGGCATCTTCGCCGCGGGCCGGATCATCAACCCGCTCACCGCCCGCAACCAGTTCCTCGGCGGCATGGTCTGGGGCATCTCCATGGCCCTGCACGAGGAGGCGCTGCGCGACCGGGCCTCGGGCGGCCTCGTCGGCGCCGACCTCGCCGGTTACCACGTCGCCAGCCACGCCGACGTCCCGCGTATCGAGGCCGACTGGATCGAGGACGACGACCCGGACGACCCGGTCGGCGTCAAGGGCATCGGCGAGATCGGCATCGTGGGCGCCGCGGCCGCCGTCGCCAACGCCGTCTGGCACGCGACCGGCACCCGCCACCGCGACCTGCCGATCAGCCCGGAACGGGTCCTCGCCGCGGGGGCGCCGGATGCTTGACCTGGCCGCCGAGCTGACGCAATGGCTGGACGAGGGGCGGGAGTTCGCCGTCGCCACCGTGGTGTCGGTCGGCGGCAGCGCCCCGCGTGAGCCCGGCGCCGCCCTCGCCGTCGACCGCGCGGGCACCGTCATCGGCTCGGTCTCCGGCGGCTGCGTCGAGGGCGCGGTCTACGACCTGTGCCGGCAGGCGCTGGAGAGCGGGCGGAGCGTCGTCGAGCGGTTCGGGTACAGCGACGAGGACGCCTTCGCCGTGGGGCTGACCTGCGGCGGGGTGATCGACATCCTGGTCGCTCCGGTGGGCGCGCGCTCACCCGTCCGGCCGGTCCTCGCCGCCGTCCTCGCGCTCGCCGCCCGCGGCGAACCCGCGGCCCTCGTCCGGGTCGCCCGCGGCCCGGACGAGCTCCTGGGCCGGGCTCTGCTGCTGCGGCCCGACGGCGCGCACGAGGGCACGCTCGGCGGGCACGCGGACCTCGACCGGACGGCGGTGGCCGAGGCGGGCGCCCTGCTGGAGGCGGGCCGCACCGGCACGGTGGAGGTCGCCGCGGACGGCTCGCACTGCCCCGGCGGTCTCACCCTGCTGGTGGAGTCCGACGTACCGCCCCCGCGCATGATCATCTTCGGAGCGGTGGACTTCGCCGCGGCGCTGGCCAGGGCCGGAAAGTTCCTCGGCCACCATGTGACCGTCTGCGACGCCCGCCCCGTCTTCGCCACCCCGGCCCGCTTCCCCGACGCCGACGAGGTGGTGGTCGACTGGCCGCACCGCTATCTGCGGCGCACCGCGACCGACGCGCGGACCGTGCTGTGCGTGCTCACCCACGACGCGAAGTTCGACGTACCGCTGCTCAAGGTGGCCCTCGGCATGCCGGTGGCGTTCGTCGGCGCGATGGGCTCGCGGCGCACCCACGAGGACCGGGCGCGGCGGCTGCGCGCGGAGGGCGTGAGCGAGCGCCAACTGGCCCGGCTGCGCTCACCCATCGGCCTCGACCTGGGCGCCCGCACACCCGAGGAGACCGCCCTGTCCATCGCGGCGGAGATCGTCGCCGCCCGGCGGGGCGGCACCGGTGCCCCGCTGACCGGCGGCCGGGCACCGATCCACCGGGACCGGCCGCCCGCCGTGGCGGCGGGCGTGTGAGACGGGGACGGTGGGTACAAGAGGAATAAGGTTTTCATCGAACGATGAATTACTGCTCCGGCGAAGGGCGGGACCGGCATGGACACGGCAGGCACCGGCAGCGCTGCCGAGCGGACCACGTGCTGTGTGGTGGGCGGCGGCCCCGCGGGCATGGTGCTCGCCCTGCTGCTGGCCCGCTCCGGCGTCGAGGTGACGGTGCTGGAGAAACACGCCGACTTCCTGCGCGACTTCCGCGGTGACACCGTCCACCCCTCCACCCTGGCGCTGCTGGACGACCTGGGCCTGGCCGAGCGGTTCGCCCGGCTGCCGCAGCGCCGGGTGCGCACCGTGCGGCTGCCGGTCGACCCCGGCCGCCCGGAGGTCACCGTCGCCGACCTGTCCGTACTGCGCGGCCCCTACAACTACGTGGCGATGGTGCCCCAGTGGGACCTCCTCGACCTGCTCGCCGACGAGGCCCGCCGCGAACCCTCCTTCCAGCTGCGGATGAACACGGAGGCCACCGGCTTCCTGACCGAGGCGGGACGGGTGACCGGCGTGCGCTACCGCACCGCCGACGGCCGCACCGGCGAACTGCGCGCCCTGCTCACCGTCGCCTGCGACGGCCGCGGCTCGCTCGCCCGCACCCGGCCCGAGCTGGGCCCGCGCTCCTTCGCCTGCCCGATGGACGCCTGGTGGTTCCGGCTGCCGCGCCGCACCGGCGATCCGAGCGGGCTGGTCGGCGGCGCGGGCGACCGCTTCCTCACCGCGATGATCGACCGCGGCGAGTACTGGCAGTGCGCCGCGCTCATCCCCAAGGGCACCGACGGCAGCCGCCGCGCCGCCGGACTCGACCGGTTCCGGGCCCAGTTCACCGCCGCCGTGCCCTGGCTCGCCGACCGCACCGACGCCCTGCGCTCCTGGGACGCGGTCAAGCTCCTCGACGTACGCCTGGACCGGCTGCGCCGCTGGCACCGCCCCGGACTGCTGTGCATCGGCGACGCCGCCCACGCCATGTCCCCGGTCTTCGGCATCGGCATCAACCTCGCGGTCCAGGACGCCGTGGCCACCGCCCGCCATCTCGCCCGCCCGCTGCGCCGGGGTGCCGTGAGCGAGCGTGAACTGCGCGGGGTGCAGCGCCGTCGCCGGCCCACCACGGTCGCCACCCAGACGCTCCAGCGGCTGGCCCATGCCCGGCTCATCCGCCCCGTGCTGGAGGGGCGGCCACCGCTCGGCGACGCTGACCGGGCCCGGCGCGTCGCCCATCTGCTCGCCGGATCACGGCGGTTGCGCAGGCTTCCCGCCTGCTTCATCGCGTACGGCGCCCTGCGCGAGCGGCCACCCGCGGCGGCGATCCGGACAGCCGACGCCGAGCGGACACACAGGTAACCGCGGGTAAGCGGGGTAATCCATAACGATCTTGGCGCGGCCCTTGTGCAAGGGGCGAACACCCCTAGCCTCCCCCCATGGCTTTTCTTTCAAGTCGCCGCAGGAGAACCCGTCTGGCTCCCGAGCTGGACGATCAGGAGCTGGGCAGACTTCTCAAGTCCCTGCGGGCGACCACCCGGACGGGGACGATCGCGACGACCGACCTGTGCGCGGCGCAGATCACCCGCCTGCTCGACCAGGACCAGGGCGACTGGGACCGCCGTACCCACCGCATGGGTGTGCTGGCGGACTTCCTGACCGCGTCGCACCTGCCGCGCTCCTGGGCCGCGCGCGAGCCCCGCAGTGCCGACGCGCTCGTGCTGCACGCCTGGACCATGGTGGCCGACGCCCGTGCCCAGGGCCGCCCGGAGGACGCCTCCGAGGCCACCGACCTGTGTCTGCGGGCCGCCGGGACAGCCCCCGACGACCCCACCCCCTGGGTCGTGCTGCTGGAGGTGGCCCGCCTCCAACGCTGGGCGCAGCCCCAGGCGTTCGGCGTCTGGAACGAGGTGCTCGCCCGCGACCGCTGGAACCGCGAGGCCTATCTCGCCATGCTCGGCTACCTCAGCCCGGAGGAGGGCGGCTCGCGCATCCAGGTCCTGGAGTTCGTGGACACCCTGTGCGCCCGCATGCCGGCGAACGCCCCCTGCGCCGGCGTCGAACTCACCGCCCAGGTCCTCCAGTACCACTCCGTCCTCGGCCGGGGCGGGTTCGAGGCCCTGGTGGCCCGCAACCACTGGTCCCACGCCATGGCCGCCCAGGCCCTCGACCGCGTGGCCCACACCTGGCCCCAGCCGGGATTCCTCCGGCACGCCAGGGCGCTCGCCGACCTCAACCTGCTCGCCTACGCCCTGATGGCCGCCGACCGGCGCCGCGACGCCGCCCCCGTCTTCGAGGCCCTGGGCGGCATCGTCACGTCCTGGCCCTGGAGCACCGGCGGCGACGCCCTCGCCGAGTTCGACCAGGCGCAGCGCAGGGCGACCGTCGGCTTGTGAGGGCGGGGCCGGAATATCCGGAGCGCCGGAATATCCGGGGCCGGGGGCTCGTTGGCCTGTCCGTGATTGACATGCTCGGCACAGAGCCCGGCGAGGGCGGAAGCGAGGGCCGGGCGGAAAGGCACCCCATGGCACGCAGCACCGCGCGTCCCGTCGTCAGGCTGAAGTCGACGGCCGGGACCGGCGTCACCTATGTGACGCGGAAGAACCGTCTCAACCACCCCGACCGGCTCGTCCTGCGCAAGTACGACCCGGTCGCCGGGGAACACGTCCCGTTCCGCGAGGAGCGCTGACCGTCCGGGGGCGGCCCTGGCATTCCCGGAGGTCCGCTGGCCCCTACGGGGGTGACCCCCGCAATCCCGGAGGTCCGCTGGCCCCTACGGGGGGTGACCCCCGCAATCCCGGAGGTCCGCTGACCCGCCGGGGCGATCCCGGCATTCCCGATGGCCCACCGGCCCGGTTCCGCGAGCGGCGGCACCGGGCCGGTCGCCATGCGGCGGCACCGGCCTGCTGTGATGTCCCCCACCCGCCCTTGTCGCCGCGGGGAAGGGCTCCCTAAGTTCGTATGTATGTCCGCTTATGACCCCGCTCCGTCCGCCCAGCCGGTCGAGTTCTCCGTCGACCTCACCGCCCACGAAATGCTCCGGCGCGCCCACGTCATGGACGCGGTCGGCCCCACCTGGGACCCCGTCACGGCGCTGCGGGACGAGGACGCGGCGCGGGACCTGCTCTACTCGGGCCTCGACGAGGAGCAGCAGCGCATCTACGACGAGCTGGTGGCCGCCGGCGTCCTGCCCGAGCGCGGAGACGGCCGTGCTACCGCTTGATCCCCAAGCGGACATCGGCCGGCGCGCCTGGGTGACCTGCCCGAACTGTTCGGACCACCAGGGCTGTGCCACCTGCGGGGAACGCCGCAGGTGCACACGGCACTGGCGCTATCTGCTGTCCAACACCGGCAGCATGCTCCACCTCCAGTGCCCGACCTGCACCCACGTCTGGGACCACGAGACGGGCTTCGGCGCGAGCCGGGGCCGCCCGAACCGGGCCCCGGAGGACCGCTGACCTCGCCGGCCGCCGGGCGGGCCGGGTTCAGGCCGCGCGGCTGAAGAGGGGCAGGTAGCCGAGGGACTGCCCGGAGGCGTTGGGGTGGTACGACTCGGTGAGGTCCAGCACCTCGACGCTGCGCAGCCACGGCCCCGCGGAGCAGATCTCGTGCCCGCCGAACGCGCTCCGGGCGTCCGCGAACGCGAACCCGTGGCCGGTGGCACGCTGGGCGATCACGCCGTCGAGGTGGTCGATGGCCGCGTTGAGCGCCGCCCGCTCCTTGTCCTCAAGCCCACGCGTGCAGGTGCCGTGGAGCTGGTAGAAGTGCGGGTAGCCGAGCACCACGACACGGGCGGCCGGCGCCTTGCCCCTGATCGCCGAGTAGAGCCGGTCCAGGTTCCCAGGCAGCGTCTTGTCGACGTAGGCGCGCGCGGTGTCGATGGCGCTCAGGCACGCGGTGGTGCCGGGCAGCGCGCAGATCCCCATCACCTTGGCCCAGCCCGCGTCACTGCCGCCGACGGTGACGCTGACCAGGTTGGTACGGCCGCTCAGCGCCCTGAGCTGCTTGGTCAGCACATCGCCGGTCCTGGCGCCGTTGCAGGCGGCGAACGCGAACGACGAGGCGTGCGCCGCGGCCCACAGGGCGGGGTAGGCCCGGCGGCTGCGCAGACAGCTCGCGTCCTCGGGGAGGTAGTCCCCGGCGCCGACGCCGGCCGAGTAGGAGTCCCCGAGCGCCACGTAGTCCAGGGCCGCCCGGTTCGGTGCCGCCGGTGCGCTGGCGGGGCCGGCCAGGGTGCAGGCGCCCGCGAGGAGCACCGCGGCGGCCCAGGACTGGATGCGGAACGGTCTCATGCCCCCGTTTATCGCGGAGCCGCGACACCCCCGCCTCGTCACGGTCCGCGACCTTGACAATCCACTCCGTCAATGCGCCCGAGGCGGGGGCTCGGGCTGGAGGGCGGCGAGACGTGGGGCCGTCGGCCCGCAGCCCGCCCGGAATTCACCCGAACGGACGCCACCCGTACGGCCGAGCGGAAACAGAAAAGGCAAGGAGTACGTACTCCTTGCCACTTTCAACTTATAGCGGGTGGGGGGCCTTGCGGCAAGGCCCCTCCCATGCCGCACAATCGCCGCTCCGGACGGCGAACCGCAGGTGGGACGCCTGCTGTGGGTGAGGGAATTCCATGATTGACGTGATCATCGCGGGCGGCGGACCGACCGGTCTGATGCTGGCCGCCGAGCTGCGGCTGCACGGCGTCCGCACCGTCGTGCTGGAGAAGGAGGCGGAGCCCACCCGGATCGTCCGGGCGCTCGGGCTGCACGCGCGCAGCATCGAGGTGCTGGACCAGCGCGGCCTGCTGGAACGCTTCCTCGCCCAGGGCAAGCGGTACCCGCTCGGCGGCTTCTTCGCGGGCATCCGCAAGCCGTCACCGACGGGCCTGGACACCGCGCACGCCTACGTCCTCGGCATCCCGCAGCCCACCACCGACCGCCTGCTGGCCGAGCGCGCCACGGAACTGGGCGCCGAGATCCGCCGGGGCCGCGAACTGGTCGCCCTGAGCCAGGACGAGGACGGGGTGACCGCCGCACTGGCGGACGGCACCCGGCTGCGCTCCCGCTACCTCGTCGGCTGCGACGGCGGCCGCAGTACGGTGCGCAAGCTGCTCGGCATCGCCTTCCCCGGTGAGCCCTCCCGTGTGGACACGCTGCTCGGCGAGGCACGGCTGACCGCCTCGCCGGAAGAGGTGGACGCCGTGGTGGCCGAGGTCCGCAAGACCCAGCTCCGGTTCGGTGTCGGACCGCTCGGGGACGGCGCGTACCGCTTCGTCGTACCGGCCGAGGGCGTGGCCGAGGACCGCACGGCCCCGCCGACCCTGGACGAGGTACGGCGGCGACTGCGGGCCGTCGCCGGCACCGACTTCGGCATCCACGCGCCGCGCTGGCTCTCCCGCTTCGGCGACGGCACCCGGCAGGCCGAGCGCTACCGGGCCGGCCGCGTCCTGCTGGCCGGCGACGCCGCCCACGTCCACCCGCCGATGGGCGGACAGGGCCTCAACCTCGGCATCCAGGACGCCTTCAACCTCGGCTGGAAACTGGCCGCCCAGCTCGCCGGCTGGGCCCCCGAGGGGCTGCTCGACACCTACGAGCGCGAGCGCCATCCCGTCGCCGCCGACGTGCTCGACAACACCCGCGCCCAGATGGAACTGGTCTCCCTCGAACCCGGAGCGCGGGCGGTGCGCCGGCTGCTGACGGAACTGATGGACATCGAGGAGGTGAACCGCCGCCTGACGGAGAAGATCATCGCGACCGGCATCCGCTACGACTTCGGCGACGGCCACGAACTCCTCGGGCGCCGCCTCCCGGACCTGCCGCTGAAGCAGGGACGCCTGTACGAGCTGCTGCACCAGGGCCGCGGCCTGCTGCTCGACCGGACCGGCCGGCTGTCGGTGACCGGCTGGGCGGACCGGATCGACCACGTCGTCGACGGCAGCGACGAACTGGACGCCCCCGCCGTGCTCCTGCGGCCCGACGGCCATGTGGTCTGGGCGGGCGAGGACCCCTCCGACCTCGCCGAACGACTGCCGACGTGGTTCGGCACCCCCGCCTCACCCCGTTAGTTGCGGCCGGCCCCTACGCGCGCTCGGGAGTGCGGGGCCTCGCCCGCCGGGCTCGCATCGCGGTCCCGCGTCCTTCGCAGGGCGAGGAGGGCGCCGCTCTCGGCGTGCACGGACTTGCCCACCAACTCGACGTCCAGCGCCCGCACATGCGGATCCGGGTCGCGGGCCAGGTGCCGCAGCGCGGGCCCGAGGACCCGGTCCGCTCCCGGCGCGCAGGCGTCCCCTTGCAGCGGACGCAGGCGAGGGCGTGGAAGGCGGCGACCCTGGAACCGGCGACAAGCCGCGCGGACCGCCGGGTTCCGGGGCGGGGCCCGGCGCGGATGGCGCCCGTCGCCCGTACACCCCGGCGCGGCAGCTCCCGGTTCGCCGTGACGGCCCGCTGCGGGTCGCCCAGGCACGCGACGAGGGCGTCGTCGTCCGCACTGACGAATCCGAGCCTGGAGCCAGTCTTGACCCTCGAACTCCGATCCCTGCAACGGGATTTGCGAGGCGAGCCGTGGGAGGGCCGAGATGCGGCCCCGTGGGTGCACACGCCCAGGGGGCCGCCCTCGGGTGTCAGACGGTGCCGTCCTCGGCGGCCCGGAAGTAGTAACCCGCCTCCAGGTCGGCGAGGAGGGTCGGCCCGGTCGGGTCCCAGTCGAGCAGGGCGCGGGTGGCGGCGCTCGACGCGGGCGCGTCGAGGCCGGCGAAGCCGCTCATCCAGCCGAAGTGCCCGGCCAGCTCCTCGGCCCCCACCGACACCGTCGGCAGCTTCAGCTGACGGCCGATCACCTGTGCGATCTCGCGGAGCGGCACGCCCTCCTCGGCGGCCCCGTGCAGCACGGTGCCGGCCGGGGCCTTCTCGACCGCGAGCCGGAACAGCCGCGCCGCGTCCAGCCGATGCACGGCCGGCCACCGGTTGGCGCCGTCACCGGGATAGCCGGAGACGCCCTTGTCCCGCGCGATGCCGACCAGAGCGGCGATGAAGCCGTTGTCCCCCTCGCCATGGCAGGTGGGGGAGAGCCGCACCACGGACGAGCGCACACCGCGCTCCGCACACGCGAGCACGGCCTGCGCGGTGACCGCGCGGATCAGGACCGGCGAGTCGCCCTCGATCACCGGCATGTCCTGCTCCGTCGCCACCCGCCCCGGATTGAGCCCGGCCAGCCCGGAGGCGAGGACGAACGGGCGGTCGCTGCCGGCGAGCGCCTCGGTGAGCACGTCGACGGCCCTGCGGTCGGCCTCCGCCGCGCTCTGGAAGCCGCCGGAGAAGGCCACGTCGTGCTTGAACGCAAGGTGGATCACGCCGTCCGAGCCGGCGGCCGCGGCGCGCAGGACGTCCAGGTCGTCCAGGGTGCCGCGGACGACCTCGGCGCCGGCCTTGGTGAGCGCGTCGGCGGAGGCGTCGGAACGGGCCAGGCCGACGACCTGATGACCCGCGTCGATGAGTTCCGGTACGACGGCCGAACCGATCCAGCCGGACGCCCCGGTCACGAAGATGCGCATGAGAGATCCCCAGACATGTTGATGTCAGTTACTGACATCGACGCTAGCACTGATGTCAGTCGCTGTCATCGCGTAGGATTCGGGCCATGGGCAGATGGGAGCCGAACACGCGCGAGCGCCTCGCGAAGGCGGCGCTGGACCTGTACGGCGAGCGCGGGTACGAGCAGACCACCGTGGCGGAGATCGCCAGGACCGCGGGACTCACCGAGCGCACGTTCTTCCGGCACTACGCCGACAAGCGCGAGGTTCTGTTCTCCGGCGCCGTCGAACTGGAGCAGATGTTCACGCAGGCGGTCGCCGACGCCCCGCCCTCGGCCGCGCCGATCGAGGCGATGGCGGCGGGCCTGGACGCGGTCTGCGCGGTGTTCGAGGAACGGCGCGACTTCGCCCGCAAGCGCCACGCCGTGATCTCGGCGACCGCGGAACTGCGGGAACGCGAACTGATCAAGCTTGCCTCCCTGGCCGCCGCCCTCACCGGCACCCTCCGCCGCCGCGGCGTCCCGGAACCGGCCGCCAGTCTCACCGCGGAGACCGGCGTCGCCGTCTTCAAGGTGGCCTTCGAACGCTGGATCACCGCCGACGAGGCGCGTCCGCTGACCCTGCTGGCGCGGGAATCGCTCGACGATCTCAGGTCCGTGGCCAGGGGCGGAAACGTTCCGATGAGTGAGGTGTGACGGGTGGGGTAGGCGCTCCCACCGGCTGGTCGAGCCGCAAAACAGGGCAGATCGATACAGGGCGCCCAGGGCTCGTCACCGGCCGTACAGGAAGGAGAACGTCATGATCAAGCTGGTACGGCACGCGGGTACGGTCGGCGCCTCGGCGGCGCTGCTCGGCGGGGCCCTGCTCGCCACCGCCGGGACCGCGGCGGCGGCTCCGCAGAACGCCGCACACCTCCCCGCCCGCACCACCGCGAGCCAGACCGGCGGCCACGTCTGCTCCGCGCAGCGTGACACCCACCGGCTCGACCCCTGGATCGAGGGGCAGCTGGCGCAGTTCGTGCCCGCGGCCAAGCACCGGCTGGCCGTGTACGATCCGTGGGTGAAGGACCAGCTGGCCCGGTACGCGCCCGCCTCCTGCGGTCAGGGCTGACACCGGCTCCCCGCGTCCGTCCCCGTCGGCGCCGTCAGCGCACGAACTCCATGGCCGGGTATATCGGTGACGGTCTCTCCAGCAGCCGTCCGTCACGGCCGCGCAACCAGTGGTCGAAGTACGCCGCCACATACGCCTCGGTCGTGCGGATCGCGGTGGCCGGAGCGATCGTGCCGAGGTCAGCGGTCAGGACGGACGCCGGCAGGCCCAGCTGGGGCAGAAGCGCCTCCGCGTCGGTGAACGAGGCGTGTTCCGCGCCGCGCAGGGTGAGTTGCCGCGTCCAGCCCGAGGATCCAAGAGTGACGGCCCGTCACCGGCCGCACATCAGGGACGGACCCCGGTCTTTCGCCTCGGGGTATCCGTAGGGGACGCCGGCTCCCGGCCCCCGCGTCACTCCCGCGCGCCGCCCGGTCCCGCAGGCGGGGCCCCGGTGACGGCGGCGTCGTACAGCGCGCGGGTCGCGGAGCCGAAGTACGCGCTGTACGAGACCTGCGGGGTGTTGCCGCCCGTGTGGTACCCGCCGATCACACCGACGACCGCCCACCCGCCGGACCACGGCACGAGCATGGGGCCGCCGCTCGTACCGCCGACGAAGGCGTCGCAGGCGATGCGCGGGAACGTCCCCGGATCGGCCGGATCGTCGCTGGCCCACCTCGTGGTCCGGCTCCAGCACTCCAGCGGCTTCTCCGCTCCCGCCGGGTAGCCGATCATCCGTACCGGCGCGTGGTGGTACCCCGTCCCCGTGAGCAGCCGTACCCCGCCGACCGCGTCCTGCAAGCTCGTCCCGTCCTGGTTGGGTTCCGTCACCGCGAAGGCGAAGTCGTAGGCGGCGCCCGCGTGTTCGCCCAGGTCGTAGTACTGCTGCGGCACGTAGACGCCGTTCGCCCCGACCGGGAAGACCCCGTAGGGCTTGACCCCGTCGTGGTACCGGGGGACGAAGGCCAGGCGGCGCTGCGGGGCGGTGCCGGAGTAGCCCTTCAGGCAGTGGCCCGCGCTGAGGACCAGGTCGTGCCCGGGGCCCCGGACGACGGAGCCGCTACAGGTACGGCCGGTGCCCTGGGCGTCGGTCCAGAAGAAGGTGCCGGCCTGCGGGATGCCGTCGAAGCTCCGGCTGGGCGGAATGTACTCGCCCGGCCGGGGCCCGTCCACCGCGGGGGAGAGGGCCGGGCCCGTCCCGGAACCCTGCACGGTGTCGGCGGGCAGAGCGGCCGTCATACGGGCCGCCGTCCAGTAGGCGTCGAGCCGGGCGGCGACCGGATTCGGGCCGGCCCCCGTACCCTTCGCCGAAGCCGCCGAAGCCGCCGAAGCCGCCGAAGCCGCCGAAGCCGCCGAAGCCGCCGAAGCCGCCGAAGCCGCCGACGCGGCCGACGCCGCCCCGGCCGGGCCGCCCGCCAGCAGCAGTGCGGCCGTGCAGACGGCGAGGTGGCGTAAGCCGGGAACCCTACGCACCATCAGTTCCCTTCGGAGCAGGGGCACATGACGGTTCACCCTAGGCCCGAGGGCAGCGCGGCGAAAGAACGCACCACGGAAGGCCGCGACGCCGGTCGACCCGCGCGGCGAGCGGCTGCGATGCCGCCCCGCCCCTGCTCAGGCCCCGGTCGGCGAAGCGAGGAGACGTCGGCGGCGAAACCGTGCGAGATGCAAATGCTATGAACCGGAGTAAATGGGTACATTCCGTACAGGTGTATCTACGTGGCACGCGAGTGTCACAGCCCGCCTCGGGGGCACTGACCAGCATGTTTGCGGGCTCGGCGAGCAAGGGCCCCCGGCCCTGCTGACCATTGGTCGAAGGGATGCCGGTTATGAACGAGGACACGAGGAGCCTGCACCCGGAGCAGCCGCCCGGCGCGGACCCGCCCGGCGCGGCCGCGGCCGAGGCGGCCCCGCGCGCACCGGCCTGGGCCGACCCTGCCCCCCTGGGCCTGGCCGGCTTCGCCCTGACGACTCTGCTGCTGTCGATCGTCAACACCAATCTGCTGAAGGAGACCGCCGGCATCCTGCCGGTCCTGGGTCTCGCCCTGTTCTACGGCGGCCTCGCGCAGTTCGCCGCGGGCCTCATGGAGTTCCGCCGGGGCAACACCTTCGGTGCGACGGCGTTCGTCTCCTTCGCCGCCTTCTGGCTGTCCTACTGGTGGATCGCACCGCGTGTGGCGCTCGCCGGTGACGCGCACAACGCGCTGGGCCTGTTCCTGCTCGGATGGGCGATCTTCACCGCCTACATGACCGTGGGCGCCCTGCGCGTCAGCCTCCCTGTGCTCGCGGTGTTCGTGCTGCTGACCCTGACCTTCCTGTTCCTGGCCATCGGGTCGTTCCAGGGCGGCGCCGGACACGTCATGACCGTGGTGGGCGGCTGGTTCGGCATCCTCACGGGACTCGCCGCCTGGTACGCGTCGGCGGCCGGCGTCATCAACGAGAAGCACGGGCGCACCGTGCTCCCGGTCGGCTCGGTGCCGGGCCGGACCACGCCGGGCGAACGGGTGCGGCAGGACGAGCGACCCGTCTGACGAGGGCGGCGTGACCGCCGTACCCCGCCACGGGTGCGTCGGTGTACTCGCCGTACCCGCGCGCGCCGCGCCGTCCCGGCCGTCACCCGGCCCCCCGCGCCCGCGACAATGTCCGGCATGAGCGAGGACAACGACGACGCCGAGGGCCGACTGGCCAGGATCGAACGGCTGCTGCAAAGCGGTGAGCGCGGACTTCAGCCGGCGTGGCGGCGGGCGACGCGGGGCGAGACGCGCTGGGCCGTGACCACCGTCATGCTGGCGGCGGTCGCCCTGCAACTCGTCCTGCCGCACCGGCTCGTGCTGCTGCGTCCGGTCTGGGTCCTGCCGGTGCTGGAACTCGTCCTGCTGGCCGCCCTGGTGGCGGCCAATCCCCGGCGGGTGGAGCCGAGCACGATATGGTGGCGCTGGCTGGGGCTGCTCCTGATCGGCGTCATCAGCCTGGCCAACGGCTGGTCGGCGGGCCGGTTGGTGTGGGACCTGGTGCATGGCGTCGGCGGCCAGGACGCGGTGTCGCTGCTGCGGGCCGGCGGCGTCATCTGGTTCACCAACGTCATCGTCTTCGCGCTCTGGTACTGGGAGTCGGACCGCGGCGGCCCGATGGCGCGGGTGCGCGGGCAGCGGCAGTACGCCGACTTCCTCTTCGTCCAGATGCAGAGCCCCGACATGGCGCCCCCGGACTGGGAGCCGGAGTTCCTCGACTACCTGTACCTCTCCTTCACCAACGCCACCGCCTTCAGCCCGACCGATGTGATGCCCCTGTCCCGGTGGGCCAAGATGCTGATGATGCTCCAGTCGTCGGTGTCCCTGGTGACCGTCGGCCTGGTGGTGGCCCGCGCCGTGAACGTCCTCAGGTGAGGGGCGGGCGGTTCGGCCGGCCGCCCTCCACAGTGAACCGGCCGCCTACCACCGCGAACCGGCCGCCTACCACCGCGAACCCTGCCGCGCCGGCGGCGCGGCGAAGGCCCCAGGGGAGAGTGCATCGGCATCGCCCAGGGCCCCTCTCACCCGATCGGTGGAGGGTTCGGCTCGTCCTGTCCGGGGAGAGTGGGGTGGGGCGCATGATCCGTGTGTGCCCCCGCGCGGCCGCCGACCCAGGGCGGCCCGCACGCGGAGCAAAGCTCACAGCTGTGAACGCGGAGGTGAACGCCGTACACCGGCGGACGACCAGAATTGCATTGTTCGTTTTCTTGAATCCCTCGTGTTTGTGAGAGTAGGTTCGGCCTCATGACCGCCTCCCCGACTCCGACCACCGCGGAGGAGTTGCGCGGTGCCGGCCTGCGCGTGACGGCGGCTCGCGTCGCGCTGCTGGAGACGGTCCGGGACGGCGACCACCTCGGTGTCGAGGCGATCGCCTCCGGGGTCCGTGACCGCGTAGGCCATATATCCCTGCAAGCCGTCTACGAGGCGCTGCACGCGCTCACCGCGGCGGGTCTCGTGCGCCGCATCGAGCCGGCCGGCCATCCGGCCCGGTTCGAGGGGCGCGTCGGCGACAATCACCACCACCTCGTGTGCCGGTCGTGCGGGGCCGTCGCCGACGTCGACTGCACCGTCGGCGAAGCGCCCTGCCTGACCGCCGCCGACGACCGCGGTTTCGCCATCGACGAAGCCGAGGTCGTCTACTGGGGCGTATGCCCCGACTGTTCCACCGGCCGCAGTTCCTGAGCACCTGGTTCCGCTTAGTTCGGAAGGATTGCCATGACTGACAACCACGACGCGATCGTCACAGACGCGAAGTCGGAGGAGGGGAGCGGCGGCTGCCCCGTCGCTCACGACCGGGCCCTGCACCCGACCCAGGGCGGCGGTAACCACCAGTGGTGGCCGGAGCGGCTCAATCTGAAGATCCTCGCCAAGAACCCGCCCGCGGCCAACCCGCTGGGCGAGGAATTCGACTATGCCGCCGCTTTCCAGAGCCTCGACCTCCCGGCGGTGAAGCGGGACATCGAGGAGGTGCTCACCACCTCCCAGGACTGGTGGCCCGCCGACTTCGGCCACTACGGCGGTCTGATCATCCGCATGGCCTGGCACTCGGCCGGCACCTACCGCATCAGCGACGGCCGCGGCGGCGCCGGCCACGGCCAGCAGCGCTTCGCCCCGCTGAACAGCTGGCCCGACAACGTCAACCTGGACAAGGCCCGCCGCCTGCTGTGGCCGGTGAAGAAGAAGTACGGCCAGAAGATCTCCTGGGGCGACCTGATGGTCCTCGCCGGCAATGTGGCGCTGGAGTCCATGGGCTTCGAGACCTTCGGCTTCGGCGGCGGCCGCACGGACGTCTGGGAGCCGGAGGAGGACGTCTACTGGGGCCCCGAGACCACCTGGCTCGACGACCGCCGCTACAGCGGCGACCGCGAACTGGAGAGCCCGCTCGGCGCCGTCCAGATGGGCCTGATCTACGTCAACCCGGAAGGCCCCAACGGCAACCCGGACCCGCTGGCCGCGGCCCGCGACATCCGCGAGACGTTCCGCCGTATGGCGATGAACGACGAGGAGACCGTCGCACTGATCGCCGGTGGCCACACCTTCGGCAAGACCCATGGCGCCGGCCCCGCCGACCACGTCGGCCTCGACCCCGAGGCGGCCGGTCTGGAGGAGCAGGGCCTGGGCTGGCGGAGCACCTACGGCACCGGCAAGGGCAGGGACGCCATCGGTTCCGGCCTGGAGGTCACCTGGACCTCCACCCCGACCCGCTGGAGCAACGGCTTCTTCGACAACCTGTTCGGCTACGAGTGGGAGCTGACCGAGTCCCCGGCCGGCGCCAAGCAGTGGGTCGCCAAGGACGCCGAGCCCACGATCCCCGACCCGCAGGACCCGTCCAAGAAGCGTCTGCCCACGATGCTCACCACGGACCTCTCCCTGCGCTTCGACCCGATCTACGAGCCGATCTCCCGCCGCTTCCACGAGAACCCGCAGGAGTTCGCCGACGCCTTCGCCCGCGCCTGGTACAAGCTCACCCACCGCGACATGGGCCCGAAGTCCCTGTACCTCGGCCCCGAGGTCCCCGAGGAGACCCTGATCTGGCAGGACCCGCTGCCGGAGCGCGAGGGCGAGCTGATCGACGACGCGGACATCGCGGCCCTCAAGACCAAGCTGCTCGACTCCGGGCTCGGCGTCGGCCGGCTGGTCACCACCGCGTGGGCCTCCGCGTCCACTTTCCGCGGCAGCGACAAGCGCGGCGGCGCCAACGGCGCCCGCATCCGCCTCGCCCCGCAGCGGGGCTGGGAGGTCAACCAGCCCGACGAGCTGGCCCAGGTGCTGCGCACCCTGGAGGGCATCCAGCGGGACTTCAACGCCTCCTCCGGCGCCAAGAAGGTCTCGCTGGCCGACCTGATCGTCCTCGGCGGTGTCGCCGCGGTCGAGAAGGCGGCCAAGGAGGGCGGCTTCGAGGTCCGGGTGCCGTTCACGCCGGGCCGGGTGGACGCCGGTGAGGAGCACACCGACACCGAGTCCTTCGAGGCCCTGGAGCCGACCGCGGACGGCTTCCGCAACTACCTCGGCAAGGGCAACCGGCTGCCGGCCGAGTACCTGCTGCTCGACCGCGCCAACCTGCTCACCCTCAGCGCCCCCGAGATGACCGTCCTCATCGGCGGCCTGCGGGTGCTCGGCGCCAACCACGCCCAGTCCCAGCAGCTCGGCGTCCTCACCAAGACGCCGGGCGTCCTCACCAACGACTTCTTCGTCAACCTGCTCGACATGGGCACGACCTGGAAGTCGACCTCCGAGGACCAGACCACCTTCGAGGGCCGGGACGCCGCGACGGGCGAGCTGAAGTGGGCCGGCAGCCGTGCCGACCTGGTCTTCGGCTCCAACTCCGAACTGCGCGCCCTCGCCGAGGTCTACGCCAGCGACGACGCGAAGGAGAAGTTCGTGCGGGACTTCGTCGCCGCGTGGGACAAGGTCATGAACCTGGACCGGTTCGACCTCGCCTGATCCACGACAAGATGTCCGGGCCCGCCCCCGACCGGGCGGCCCGGACATCGCCGTGCCCGGCCGTAGAGCCTTGCCCGGCCGCAGAAGCGGGTACGACGGCCCGGCGCGCGTCAGCGGTCCAGCGCCGCCGCGCCCGTCCGCGGGTACTTTTCCCCCGAGTCCTTGTAGGGGTCGGCCGGGGCGCCGATGCATGCGACCGGTGCGGCCTCGGCGGTCACCGGGATGCCGCCGGCGAGGAAGAGCGTGCCCCGAATGCCCTTTATGGCGGGCCGCGCCGCCCGCTCCGGGACAGCGCCTGCTGTCCTGGCCCGGCGGAAGGCCACGGTGCTGCCCTCAGCGGCGCAGCGCCTCGAAGGCGTCGCGGGCCGCCGTGCCCATCGCCAGTTCGATGTCGGCGGCGAGCGCGGCGCGTCGTCCCGCGCGGGTCAGAGCGGCCATGGCCACCCGGTCGCCCGACTCCGCTTCCACCACACCGATCTCGTGCCGCAGATGCAGGAACGTGCCCGTCTTCCCGCTCCACCGCAGTGTGTCCGCGCGCAGCTCGCACGCCAGCCGCTGGGTGAAGACCTGGAAGCCCATCAGCCGCCGCAGCTCGGCCGTTGCCTCGGGTACGGCGATCTCGTCGCACCACACCCGCCGCAGCAGGCCGACGAGCGCCGCGGCCGAGCCGGTGCTGGCGTGCGCCGGGTCCAGGGCCTCCAGGGTCGGCAGGCCCGCCCTCTCGTCCCGCACGGCCAGCTCCAGCGCGAGCGAGAAGTCGTCGCCGGCGGCACCGGCCGCGCACTCGTACATGTGGTTCATCCGGTGCCGTATCCGGATGCCGTCGCACCCCCACGCGCGCAGCCGCGCGTCCACTTCCGCCACCGGCACCAGGTCGAACAGCGCGTCCGCGGCGGCGTTGTCGCTCACCGACAGCGCCATCAGCAGCAGATCGCCGACGGCCACGGTGGCCGGGTGCCGGAACGCCGCGAGACCGGTGGAGCCGACGCTGCTGCGGGCCGGGTCGACGGTCACCGGCCGCGCCGCGTCCAGCTCTCCCGCCGCGATCCGGTCCAGCACGACCAGCGCGAGCGGGACCTTCGCGACGGACGCGAGGGGCACCGGCTCCTCGATGCCGAAGCCGAGTCGGGCACCGGTGTCCAGGTGCAGGGCGAGGAAGGAGCCGCGCACGCCGAGCGCCGCCCAGTCCGCCGCGACCGCCTCGGCGACGTCCAGCAGGGCACCGTCGTCGCCGACGCAGACGGGCCGGTTCCGGGCGCCGCCGGTCTCCGCCGGGCTCATCCGCGGGCCGCCAGCCGTGAGGGGGCGTCACCGGCGGCCCGGAGGTCACCGGTGTCACCGTGCCGTGCCACGCCGACCGCCCCGACCGCCGTGGCCAGCATTCGCGTCAGCCACTCCGGTACGTCCGGCGTGCCGCGCGGGCCGGGTGGCGCGCTCACGTCGTACCCGCGGTGCAGAGCCGTGTCGCCCAGCGGTGCCCAGCGGGCGTCGTACCGGCGGGCGTACGACTCGGTGCACAGCAGCAGGGCGCGCCCGGCCAGGGTCTCGGTGAGCGCGTCGGCCGCCGGCCCGGCCGGCCTGATCAGCCCCTCGGGCAGCCCGGCGCGCGCGACGGCTCGGGCGAACCGGCCTTCGAAGCACGGGACTTGGTCCTCCGCGAGGACGAGGATCGGGAGCGGTGGGGAAGCGGGCGGTCCGTTGGTACGGCGGCGGCGTGGCCGCAGCTGTTCGAGGTGGAGGGCGCGCGGCGCCTCCTTGCCGGCCGGGGCGGACGCCAGGCCCAACGGCACCCGGAAGGCGGCGTGTTCCGGTACGACGCGCAGGAGCGCGTAGGCGAGCGATCCGTCGCTCAGGCCCGACTCGCGCTCCAGCGGCGGCAGTTCGCGCATGCCGAGGGTGATCCCGTGCTCGGTGCCGGCGTGCAGCGCACGGGCCAGGGCGGCCGGGGCGCAGTCCGCGGGCACGCCGACGGGGCGCACCCGCGCCTGCCGGGCCGCGTGGGCGGCCTGTCGTAGCCGCTCGGCGCGGTCCAGGACGTCACGGGCGTAGGGGAGGAGCAGTACGCCCAGTTCGGTGGTGGTGACCTGCCGCCGGGAACGGTCGAACAGCGGACCGCCGAAGTGGCCCTCCAGCGTCTTGATCCGGCGGCTGAGCAACGGCTGGGCGATACCCAGCCGTTCGGCCGCACGGGAGAAGCTCGCCTCGTCGGCGGTCGCCACGTACGCCTCCAGATGCGCCAGCAGATCCATCCAGCAGTCATATCAATAAGGCATGGGAGTCGCACAATTCACTCTTGGACATGATCGCGTCCCCGGTGTTTCGCTGTTCCCACGGATCGCCCCGCCCGATGGGGCATGACCTGGGAGGACTTCACCATGACCGCTTCCGGACCACTCGCGCGTCGTGGCCTGCTGAAGGCAGGCATCGCGCTCACCTCCGCCGCCGCCATGGCGTCCACCGGACGCGCCGCGGCCGCCCCGGCCGCCCCGGACCCCGGCGAGCTGGCCGATCTGGAGCGGCGCTACGGCGCCCGGCTCGGCGTGTACGCGCGCAATGTGCGCACCGGTCGGGTGCTCGCCCACCGGGCGGGGGAGCGGTTCGCGATGTGCTCGGTGTTCAAGGCGTTCGCGGCGGCCGCCGTGCTGCGCGACGAGGCGCGCTGCGCGCCGATGGACAAGGTGATCCACTATCCGCCGCACGACCTCCTGCCCAACTCGCCTCGCACGCAGGAGCATCAGGCCACCGGCATGACCGTGGCCGACGTGTGCGCGGCGGCGATCCAGTACAGCGACAACGCGGCCGGCAATCTGCTGCTGCGGCAGCTGGACGGGCCGGCTGGCCTCACCCGGTTCTTCCGCTCGCTCGGCGACGAGGTGAGCCGGCTCGACCGGTGGGAGCCCGAACTGAACACGGCGGTCCCCGGCGACCCGCGCGACACCTCGACCCCCGAGGCCCTCGCCGCCGGCGTCGAGCGGCTGGCCCTCGGCCATGCCCTGGCCGCGCCCGACCGCGAGCGGTTCGTCGGCTGGCTGAAGGGCAACACCACCAGCGCCGCACGGTTCCGCGCCGGGCTGCCCGCGGGCTGGACCATCGCCGACAAGACCGGGACCGGCGACTACGCGAGCGCCAACGACCTCGGCGTCGCCTGGACCACCCGGCGCACCCCCGTGGTGCTGGCCGTCCTGTCGACCAAGGAGGGCGCGAACGACAAGGACGCCCCGGTCGACGAGGCCCTCATCGCGGAGGCGGCCCGCATCGCGGCACGGACGGTGGCACCCGGCGAGTGAGCCCGGCCGCGCCGGGCCGCCGGGACCGGTGCCACCGGGACGGGGACCGGGCCCGCCGGGGTCAGGTGCGCGGGGGCGGTTCGCCCTGTGCGGCCTGGAGGTCGGCGAGCAGCCCGGCCTGTTCCGCGAGGACTCCGGACAGGATCGTCCGCGCCACCCGCAACAGCTCGGCCACGTGCGGGCTGGTCAGGGAGTAGTAGACGTTCGAGCCTTCCTTGCGGGTCTTGACCAGATTGGCGCGGCGCAGCACCGCCAACTGCTGCGAGAGGTGGGCGGGCTCGATGCCCACCTCGGGCAGCATCTCGGCGACCGCGTGCTCGCGTTCGCTGAGCAGTTCCAGCACGCGGATACGGGCCGGATGGCCGAGCGTCTTGAAGAACTCGGCCTTCAGCTGATACAGCGGCTTGCTCACCGGACCGTCCCTTCACCGGCCCGGCGACCCGCCCCCTGCGGCCCGGTCTCGGCCCGTCCCATCGCCCCATACGTCCACACCATGGGGTCCATCCTCACCCGGAGGCCCCGCGGGGACCCAATCGGCCCCGGACCCCCGGCTGCTTACGCGCTCGGCCAGCCGCCGTAGGGGACGGTGAGCAGTTCCATGGCGTGCCCGACCGGATCCATGAAGTACACGCCCTTGCCGCCATCGTTGTGGTTGATGGTGCCGGGGTGCTTCTGGTGCGGATCGGCGTAGTGCTCTATGCCGCGTTCGGTGATGCGGGCGTACGCGGCGTCGAACTCCTTCTCGGAGACCAGAAACGCGTAGTGCTGCGGGGTGATCTTGTCCTCGGGGATGGTGGCGAAGTCCAGCGTGACGCCATTGCCCAGGGCGACGGCCACGAACGGGCCCCACTCCCCGGTGATGTCCAGGCCTACGATCTCGGTGAAGAAGCGGGCGGATTCCCGGTTGTCCCGCGCGTGGACGATGGTGTGGTTCAACTCGACCGACAAGGAATGCCTCCAGAGGCAAATCCCGGCACCTCCATGCCTCACCCGGACGGTGACCGGCACGCGATGCCACCGTCCAGTGTAGTCAGCCGTCCGACAGGCGGAGAGGGCAGGATTCGAACCTGCGCGGGCCCCGAAGGGCCCGACCGTGAGCCGTGCTCGCTGGTCCCCGATCAACCACTCCGGGCACCTCTCCCTGTGACCGGTTCCGGTTTCCCGTCCCGCTCACAGGAACAACAGTGCCAGGAGACGCTGACCGGGACCTGACGTACGGCTGACCCCGGACACCCGTAGGGGGCGTGCGGCACGGCGCGCAGCGGGAGCGCGATCAGCAGGGCCAGGGCGGGCCAGCCGGTCAGCAGCAGGGGACCGCCCAGCGTGAGGACGAGGCCGGGGCGCCGGTCGGACAGGCGTCCGGCGATGGCGACACCGGCGAGGGAGCCGGCGCCGAACAGCACCAGGGTGAGGGAGATCCACAGCTCGCCCAGCCGAGGGCCCAGAACGCGGCCCGCCAGCCGAACAGCGTCCCCGGCACCGATCCCGCCGGGACGCCGGCGATCGTGGTGCCCGACAGCAGCACCGCGAGCGCGCGGCCCTTGCGGTCGGGCGGAACCAGCGCGGCGGCGGTCGTCAGCGCCACGGCGAGGAACCCCGCGTTCGCGAGCGCCGCCGGCACGCGGGTCGCGCACAGCAGGGGGAAACCGGTGGCGGCGGCGCCCACCGCGTGGGCCATCGCGAAGAGGAGGACGAAACCGAGCAGGGCACCGCGGCCGGACCGGTCGCGGGCGAGGGCCGCCAGCAGCGGGGCGCCGACGACCATCCCGAGGGCGAAGGCGGAGCTGAGCAGGCCCGCCGTCCCGACGGTGACGCCGAGGTCCGAGGCGATGTCCGGCACGAGACCGGCGAGCATGAACTCCGAGGTGCCCATGGCGAAGACGGCGAGAGCGAGCGGATACAGCGCGAGAGGCATCGAGAGTGACTCCGGGGTGAGGAGAAGCACGAGACGGTCATCTCGTCACCGCGGTCAGCGCCCAGGGGCGCACCCGTCCGGCCGTGGCGCGCGAAGGCGCGGCGCGACGGGGGTGGGCTCAGTGGCTTCGGGGGCTGACGGCGTGACCGAAAGCCCCCACCCTGTCCGACTCAGGACTCGGCATGGCCCCGAGGCTACCCGAGCGCCGCCCGAAACCCGTACGGCTTTGCCCCAGGCTCCTGATCACCGCTAAGGTCGGTCAGGTGATCGCCGGATCGGCCAAGGGCCAAGCACGGGCAGGGTTTCCGGCCCTGGCGTGAGCGCGCGGCGGGCAAGAGCCCCGCCTTCTCCGGGAGTTCCCGCCCGGCGCCCCCAGCACGGGCGCCCGTACCGACGATCCCGGAGACACAGAAATTCCCATGCACAGCGTCCAGTTGAACCACACCGCCGTCTACGCCAGCGACCGGTACCTGTCCGCCGAATTCCTCGCCGCGATACTGGGGCTGCGGGTCGGCGCCCCGTTCGGCCCCTTCCTCCCCGTCGACCTCGGCAACGGCGTCACGCTCGACTACTACGAGAAGCGCGACGAACCGATCCAGTCGCAGCACTACGCGTTCCTCGTCCCCGACGAGGAGTTCGCGTCGATGCTCGCCCGCCTGGAAGCGGTCGGCGTCACCTACTACGCGGACCCCGCCCACACCGAACCCGGCCGGGTCAACCACCTGTTCGGCGGTTGCGGCGTCTACTTCGACGACCCGGACGGCCACAACATGGAGATCATGACCAGGCCGTACGTCCGCCCATAGCCGGCGCCCGCCGGACCCACCGGCGGCCCGCCGCCCGGCAGGGCAACTGGGCAGGGCCGCCCGGCAGGGCCGCTGGGCAGGGCCGTTCGGCCCAAGGCGGGCGGGGCGGGGCGCCCCTAGGGTTTCCAAATGCGCGGCACCGTGTCCGGCCTCCAGTGGGGGGAGGCCGGACACGGCCTCCCCCGGATGCCCCGGCGCACCCGAGTGGTAGCCGGGGTGCCGCGGTGGTAGACGTGGTACGAGTCCGGGCCCCCGGCTGCCCGCCGGGCGAAGAAGCCGACCTGGGGGCCAGGACGCTGCCCGAGGGGCGGACACCGTGCACACCGGCGGTCCGGGATCCCCGCGAGGAGTGAGCGAGCATGGCAGAACGCCCCCCATCCGGGCACCGCGCACCGGAACCGGAGGACCGCCCCGCGCGGGGCGACCTCGGGCGCCGGCTCCAGCGGCGCCGCGCGGAACTCGGACTGAGCCGGGAAGAGGTGGCCGAGCGCGCCGGCATGGCCGAGGCGTACGTCGCCCATCTGGAGCAGCACAGCACCGCCGCGCCCGACTCCGGCACCCTGCTGCGGCTCGCCGGGGCGCTGCGCACCAGCCCCCAGGAACTCGGCGGCGGATACTCCGGGCTGCCCGCCGGACTGGGGCAGGCCGCCCGCAACCCCCGGCTGGGCGAACTCGGCGAACAGGAGTGCAGGGAACTGCTGTCGACCCACGGCGTCGGCAGGTTCTCCCTCAGCACCGAGGGCGCGCCCGTGGTCCTCCCGGTGAACTACAGCGTGGTGGACGGCGCGATCGTGTTCCGGACCCGCGCGGAATCGGTGATCACGCGGGGGCTCGACCATGAGGTGGCCTTCGAGGTGGACCGGGTGGACGACGCGTTGAGCGAGGGATGGAGCGTGCTGGTGCGGGGGACCGCCCGCGCCGTGAGCGACCCCGGCGAGGCGGAGCGGCTGACCGAGCGGGCCTACAGCACCCCGTGGGCCGGCGGCGACCGCGATCTGTGGGTGCGGATCGAGCCCGCCGCGTACACGGGGCGTCGTATCGAAGCGGGGTGAGGGCGGGCGGGGCGCGGCGCCGACGGACCTGCGGGGGTGCGGAGGTACGGGGGACAGCTTGCGGGGGTGCAGAGGTTACGGGGGCACGGACCTACCGGGGTACGGGGCCCTGGCCGTACGGGGCACGGGGGCGCGGACGTAGGGGGTGCGGGGATGCAGGGGGTGCCGGCGTACGGGATACCGGGTGCCGCCGAGGCCCGCGTTACCAGTGTCGCCGGACCCGGCGGCGCCCCCGTCACCCCGGTCGCGCCATGCCCTCGGGCGTCACCGTCGGTACCAGGTTGACCACGCCGACGACCCCGTCCAGCCGCCAGGCGGCGAAGCCGGCGCGGGCGATGGCGCCGCGCAGTTCCGCGCCGCCCGCCAGGGTGACGATGCCGTCGCGCACGGACACGGTGACGGCCTCCGGCGGCAGGCCCAGCTCGCCCGACACGATCTCCTCGGACACCTGACGGCGGATCTCGTCGTCCGCGCGCAGAAAGACCCGGAGCAGGTCGCGGCGGGTGACGATGCCGATCAGCCGGTCCTCCTCGTCCACCACGGGCAGCCGCCGCACGCCGCGCCGCTCCATCAGCCGGGCCGCGTCCGGGACCCGCTGCTCGGGATGGACGGTGACGGCGGGCGCCGACATCAGCTCGCGCGCCGGCGGCTCCCGTACCGGCTCGCCGGGGGCCCGCGGCTGCCGGGCGGCCCGGTGACGCAGCAGGTCGGAGGCAGAGACGACGCCGAGCACCTTGTCGTCGTGGTCGATCACCGGCAGCCCGCCGATCCCGTACCGGTCCAGCAACCTGGCCACGGCCGTGGACGATGTCGTCTCCGACGCGGTGACGACATCGCCGGTCATCACCTCGCCGATCGTGCTGTGCGGCACGGCTCTCCTCCTTCTGGGGTGGGCGGCCCTTCGCCGGCCGGCTCGCTCCTCACCGGGCCCGCTCGACGCCCCGGCCGCGCGCCCCCGCCGTCCGTTTCGAGCCGGTACCACCAGCGTGCCGCCTCCTTCGCCTCCGGCCGAGGGCCGGGCGCCCCCGTGAACGGGACCTTTGGTCCTGTCCACGCGCCCCTTCCGGTACCGCCGGAACGGCTGCCGGGCCGCTTCTCCGGGGGCACCCGGCCCCGCGGCGACCCGCCCGGCCCACGGGCGCGACTCACCTCGACGAGGCACGCTTGTCGTACGGGAGAGCCTCGGTGGACGGCGGGAAGCGTCGGGTCGGATCCGGAGGGACACGTCATGGCTGGTCATATCGCGGCGGGAGTCGACGGGTCCCCGCAGAGCGTCGCCGCCGCTCACTGGGCGGCACAGGAGGCGGTGCGCCGGGGCGCCGAACTGCTCGTGGCGCACGCGTGGGTCGCGAACGTGCGGCCCGCCCCGCTGGCGACGCGGGACAGCACGGAACGCGGCTGGGCGGAGCGCGTGCTGCGGGAGGCGGTCGACAGCGTGCGGGCGGCGCACCCGACGCTGGCCGTGACCGGACGGCTGATCGCCGACTCGCCCGTGCCCGCGCTGCTGTCCGTGGCCGCCGGGACGGACACGCTGGTGGTGGGCACCCTCGGGCTCAGCCGGGCCGCCGGGGTCCTCGTCGGCTCGGTCTCGCTGCGCGTCGCGGGCCGCGCCCCCTGCCCGGTGGTCCTGGTGCGGGCCGGCCGCAGCGCCGCCGACGAGCATCTGCCGACCGCTCCCGGACTCGCGCCGGACGAGATCCCGAGCATCCCGTACCGCGCCGTCCTGCTCGGCCTGGACGTCGACAGCCCCTGCGACGAGCCGGTCGGGTTCGCCTTCGAGGCCGCCCGGCGCCGCCACACCGAGCTGCGCGTATGCCATGTCCACGAGCCGGACGGCGGCGCCGGTCCCGAGGGCGCGACCGCCGCCGAGCACGCCGTCATCGCGCTTCTGCGGCCCTGGCACGAGAAATACCCGGACGTGTCCGTCGCCACCACCGTCACCGAGGGCCGGGCGGGCGACGAACTCGTGCGGGCCACGGACGGGGCCGGACTCGTCGTGGTGGGCCGCCGGATCAGCGGCGGCAGGCTCGGCGAACGCCTCGGGCATGTCGCCCACGCGGTCGTCCAGCACGCGGAGTGCCCGGTCGCGGTCGTGCCGCACAACTGAGCGGACCGACAGGCGGAGAGGGCAGGATTCGAACCTGCGCGGGCCCCGAAGGGCCCGACCGTGAGCCGTGCTCGCTGGTCCCCGATCAACCACTCCGGGCACCTCTCCCTGTGACCGGTTCCGGTTTCCCGTCCCGCTCACAGGAACAACAGTGCCAGGAGACGCTGACCGGGGACTGACACCCGGCTGACCCCGAACTCCCGCTAGCAGATGGCCCGGTGCACCACGTGCCCGCCCGTCACCGTCAACGCCACCGGCGCGTCGGCGAGTTCGTCGGCGGACGCGCTCACGGGGTCCACGCCCAGCGCGGTCAGGTCGGCGCGGAAACCGGGTGCGATACGGCCGGCCACCCCCGACTCGCCCGCCGCCGCGGCCGCGTGGCTCGTGCAGCCCTCCAACGCCTGCAACGGTGTGAGGCCCGCGCGGTGCGCGGCGGCGCCCTTGGGGCGGCGGGCGGTCGCCAGCACGGCACGGGCGTCGTAGTGCGCGATGGGCCAGTCCGAGCCGAGCGCCACGATGGCGCCCGCCTCCCGCAGATCACGCAACCGCCAGGCGCGCGCGGCCCGTTCACCGCCCAGGCGGCGGGACCACTCGTCGCTGCCGTCGTCCCGCGTGTACCCGGTGTGCGGCGGCTGCATCGAGGCCGCCACGCCCAACGCGGCGAAACGGGGCAGGAGTTCGTCCGGAGCCGTCTCGATGTGCTCGACCCGGTGTGCCCCGCGCCCGCCCGGCCCGAGCGCGGCCACGGTGTCCAGTACGTGGCGTACGGCGGCGTCCCCGATGGCGTGGGTGGCGGTGCGCACCCCGGCCGCGTGCAGGGTGCGGACGGCTTCGGCGTAGGCGTCCGGGGCCGGCCAGAACGCGTCCCTGCCCTGTCCGTGGCAGTCGGGATGCTCCAGCCACGCCGTGCCGCCCTCCACGGTGCCGTCCATGAAGAACTTCACCCCGCCGACCACCCAGTGCCGCCCGCCCCGCCCCTGGAGCGCGATCAGCTCGCGCAGCGCCTGTGCGTCCGCGCCCGGCATGCACCAGGGCGCGAACCGCAGCCGCACCGGCAGCACCGCCTCCCGCGCCACCGCCGCCACCAGCTCCAGGTCCCCGCCGTCCATCACATGGGCGCCGGTGAGCCCCGTGGCGGCCATCGCGGACAGCAACTCGCCGAGCCGGGCCCGGCGTTCGGCGTCCGAGGGGCGCGGTGCGACGGCCGTCACCAGGTCCATCGCGGCATGCTCGACCAGATGCCCGGTGGGCCGGCCCCCGGCGTCGCACACCACCTGGGCCCGCTGGTCGAAGGAGCGCGGCCCGGACACCCCGGCGGCGGTCAGGGCGGCGGCGCTGGCGAGGGCGGAGTGGCCGTCGTACAGGCGCAGGAAGGCGGGGGCGTCGCCGAGGACGCCCGCCACCAGGTCGTGGTGGATCGGGCGGCCCTCGAAGACGTTGTGGTCCAGGCCGTACCCGAGCACCCAGCCCCCGATCCGCCCGGCCCCCGCCAACTCGGCGCGCAGCCCGGCCAGATCGCGCACGCCCGACAGGTCCACGCCGGTCGCCATCTCCAGGCCCCACACCGGGTGGCTGTGGGAGTCGACCAGGCCGGGCACCAGATGCGCCCCGCCCAGCTCCACCACCTCGGTGCCGGGGCCGCGCCAGTACCGTACGTCGGCCGCCTCGCCGACGGCGGTGATCACCCCCTCGCGTACGGCGACCGCCGTGGCGGTGGGACGTCCGGGGTCGAGGGTGCGCACCTGGGCACCGGTGAGGACGAGATCGGCGGCGGGCATGTCGTGAACTCCTTCGCGGTCGGGGGTCATTCGGCGGACGGGGTGATGGGCGCCGGGGGCGCTGCGGGCTCCGCGGCGAAGGACTCGTACACCTGCGGCCGGTTGCGGCGCAGCCACCACGCGAAGGGCAGCCCGAGCAGGAAGGCGACCGGTGCCGCGAGCACCAGCAGGGTGTTCACGGCCGGGGAGGCGCCGGTGAACAGGCCGATGTGCCCCACCACCAGGACGGTCGCGGTCGCGAGCAGCACCGTGGCGAGGACCGGTGCCACCACCGTGCGCAGGCTGCCCTCGCTGTGCCGCACCCGCCGGAAGTAGCAGGGCACGGCGATCGCGGCGAGCAGCTGGAGCAGCATCAGGCCGATCATTCCGGGGGTGTTCACCCACAGCAGCAACTGCTGGTAGGGGTCGGCGTGCGCGGCCCAGAAGGCGAGGACGACGACCGCGCCGAGCACGGTCTGGGCGATCCCGGCGGCGTACGGGGAGCGGTGGCGCGGGTGGATGCGGCCGAGCCGGCGGGGCAGCACGCCCTCCTCGGCCAGCGCGAGCGCGTAGCGGTTGATGGCGTTGTGGAAGGCGAGGAGGGAGGCGATGACGCTGGTGACGATGAAGACGTGCATCAGATCCGCCGCCCAGCCGCCCACGTACGTGGTGATCGCGGTGAAGAACAGCCCGGTCGGGTCTTTCCCGGCGGCCCGCACCACCTGGTCGTCGCCGAACGCCTGGACGGCGATCCACACCACGAACGCGTAGAACAGGCCGAGGAATCCGACGGCCAGATAGGTGGCGCGGGGCACGGTGCGCGCCGGGTCGCGGGCCTCGCGGCGGTAGATGACGGTCGACTCGAAACCGGTGAACGCGGCGAACGCGAAGGCGAGTACGGCGGCCGTGCCGGGCACGAGCACATGGGAGGGGGCGAGGGAGGCCAGGGACAGCCCGTGTGCGCCGCCCTTCAGCAGCACCCCGCCGGCCAGCAGGACGAGTATCCCCGTCTCCGCGACCAGCAGGACGCCGAGCAGCTTGGCGCCGAAGTCGATCGAGCGGAAGCCGCCGTAGCCGATGAGCAGCAGCCCGGCCAGCGAGACGGGCAGCCAGGGGATGTCGGCGCCGGACAGGGCGTGCAGGGTGTCGCGGGAGGCGGAGGCGAGCAGGCCGTAGACGCCGATCTCCATGCCGTTGTAGCCGAGCAGCGCGAGCAGGGCGGCACCGATCCCGGCCGGGCGGCCCAGACCGCGGGCGATGAAGGCGTAGAAGGCGCCGCCGCCCGTGACATGGCGGCTCATGGTGGTGAAGCCGACGGCGAAGACGGCGAGGGTCAGCCCGGCGAGGAGATAGCCGACCGGGGCGCCGATGCCGCCCAGCAGGATCGCGAGCGGCGCGACCCCGGCCATGACGGTCAGGGGCGCGGCGGCGGAGACGACGAAGAAGGCGATGTCGGCCGTGCCGAGGGAACCGGTACGGAGGGCGGCCGCGGCGGACGGCGCCTTCTCCTCGGGCAGTTCGGAGGTGCTGACGGACATACGGGAGGCCCTTCTGGCGGCGGAGGGGAGGGGGTCCCGGAGACGGGCGGGCGCGACCGCGGCGGCCCGGAGGGACGGGCCCGCGCGGCGCTGTCGGTCGTACGGCCATGCGGGCGCGCGGAAGGGATGGCGGGCGCCCGGAGCCGTAAACCTAAAGGCTTTCGGTTTCCGCAATGTAACCTGCCGTTGGGCATCCGGGAAGACCTCAGGGAGAACACCGATCATGGGACGGCCGCGCACCCCGCTCCTCGACCGCGAGCGCATCACCAGCACCGCGCTCCAGCTCATCGACGAGAGCGGTGACTTCAGCGTCCCGCAGATAGCCAGGCGGCTCGGCGTGCAGACCGGGTCGGTCTACCACCACGTGGACGGCCGGGACGGCATCGTGGAACTGCTGCGCGAACGCGTCGCCTCCGCGATCGAGACGGCCACCCTCGACCTCGAACCCTGGGACGCGGCCGTCGAGGCCTGGGCCCGCTCCTACCGCGCCGCCTTCGCCGCGCACCCCCGCGCCATCCCGCTCCTGATGACCTCGCCGGTGCGCGCGCCCCGCGTCCTGGACCAGTACGAACGGGCGGTCACCCGGCTGCTGGACGCCGGGTTCGAGTCCGCCGGGATCATGGCGCTGATCACCGCGCTGGAAAACCTGGTGCTGGGCTCGGCCCTCGACCTCGCCGCGCCCGAGACGATGTGGGAACTCCCGGACCGCGCCGCGACGCCCCATCTCGCCGCGGCCCTCGCCGCCGCGGGCGACCACCGGGCCGACCGCGCCTTCGAGGTGGGCCTGAGCGCCGTCCTGAACCACGCCCGGACGCTGCGCGGGACGGGCGGATCCGGGAAGCCGTGAGTTTGTCGGCACCGGCGGCACGAGCGGCACGAGCGGCACCGGCGGCTGGGCGGCACCGCCAATACCGCCGGTAGCGGCCCGGAATGGCAAGGGCCGGAAGCCCCGCGCCGTCGGCACGCGACCCGGAATCGCCTGGGCCAGCACGCCCGCGCCGCCGGACCCGGCACCGTGGTGATGCCCCCGACCGAGCGCCCCGCCGAGGCCCCGATGTCGGCGGGGCGCCTTGCACGAGCGGGGCCGGGCACGGATGCTGCGTGGTGCGTATCCCGCTCGTCGAGGTCCGGTCACCGGATGCCAAGATGGGGCGTCATGTCTGTCTGTGGGCTGTTCCGCGCCGTGCGGGCCGCGATGTTCGCGGCCGTCTGCGTGGTGCTCGCAGCCATCGGCCACGTGCTGATGTCGGGCTCCCCGGTGCCGTGGTGGGCGCTGCTCGCCTCGGCGACGGCGGTGGGGGCCCTCGGCTGGACGCTCGGTGGCGCCGAGCGCGGCCGGACCGGCGTGGTCGCGCTGACCGTCGGCGTGCAGGCATGCCTGCACCTGTGCTTCACGCTCGCTCAGGCCGCCCGGCAGCCGGGCGCGGCCGTACCGGATGACGCCGCCACCGCCAGATGGTGGGCGCGCTTCCTGCTGTGCGGGGCCGATCCGGACACCGGTTCCGCCGCGCACGCCTATCACCTGGCGGTGCGCTCCGGACTGACGCGCATGACGGACCCGCCGTCGGCACCCGGCATGGCCGCCATGGGCCACTCCGGTCACTCCATGGCCGGCATGGGCGACGTGGCGGGCATGACAGGCATGAGCGGTATGGCCGGCATGCACCACATGGCGGGCATGGGCGGCATGACCGGAACGGCTTCCTGGGGCATGCTGGCCGCCCACCTGATGGCCGCCCTGCTGTGCGGACTGTGGCTCGCCCAGGGTGAACGGGCGGCGTTCCGCGTGCTGCGGGCGGTGGCGGACCGGGCCTTCGTGCCGCTGCGGCTCGTCCTGGCCGTCCTGCTGCCGTCCCCGCGCCCGCCCCGCCCACGGCCCCGGCGGCGGCGCACGCGATGCCCGCGGCGCCTGTTGCTCGCCCACACCCTCACCACCCGAGGTCCGCCCGGAGAGATCGCTGTCGTCTGACAGCCGGCTCCCCGCCCCGTGACGTACGCGCGGCGGGCTCCCCGCTCGTGTGTCCGCACGGGCGGATCTCTCCCACCCGTGCGCGGTCGGCGGCTCCGCCGTGCCCGCTCCCCGACGGCACCGGCATGCCCTTTCGCCGGCTTCACCGCACGGGTCCAGCGAAAGGACCACGGGCAATGAGTCCTGCCCTGCCCACCGTGACCGACGAGACGGTCACCGCATGGGCGCTGGCCGCCGCGGGCGGCGACGGCGACGCGGTCGACCGGTTCGTCCGCGCGCTCCAGCGCGATGTGCGCCGTTACGTGGCCCACCTGGCCGGCGATCCGCAGAAGGCCGACGACCTCACCCAGGACACGTTCCTGCGCGCCCTGGGCAGCCTGCACCGGTTCGAGGGACGCTCCTCGGCCCGGACGTGGCTGCTGACCATCGCCCGCCGGGCGGTGGTGGACAGCCTGCGGCACGCGTCCGCCCGGCCCCGGCTGACGGACACCGGCGACTGGCAGACCGCCGCCGAGCACAGTCAGCCGCTGGGCCTACCCGGTTTCGAGGAGGGCGTCGCCCTCATGGACCTCGTCGACTCCCTGCCGGACGACCGGCGTGAGGCGTTCGTCCTCACCCAGCTGCTCGGGCTGCCGTACGCCGAGGCCGCCGCCGCCAGCAGCTGCCCGGTCGGCACGGTCCGCTCCAGGGTCGCCCGCGCCCGGCTGAGCCTCGCCGGAGCACTGGAGGCGGCCGAACCGGTCCGCGATCCGGGGCCGGCCCACGCCGGGGGACCGGTCCGCGAGGCCGAGCCGGTCAGCGCCTGACGGCACGCCCGCCGCTGCCAACCGGCGGCTGGACGGTACGACGGTACGTCGGCCACCACCCGGAGCGGCGGGCGTGCTCCACCGCTGACGCGGGCGGCCTTCCGGGCCGTCGGCGCCCCGGCGCGCGACCCCGCGCCGCCGGTCGTCAACCGTGCGGGCGGAACTGCGGACCGTAGGCCGACTCGGTGCCGGGGACCGGCAGTTCCATGAGATCGACGGCCGGGGTCTCCAGTTGGCGCATGCGCCGCACCGCGGTCCGCAGGCTGTGGCGGTCACCTTCGCCCCACGCGGTGTCGAGCGCTTCCAGCAGGCGGGTGTACGTGCTGTCGAAGTCGTCCAGGAGCCGCCGGGCCGCGGGGGGGGGGGGGGGGGGGGGGGGGGCCGGGGGGGGGGGGGGGGGGGGGGGGGGGGGGGGGGGGGGGGGGGGGGGAGGGGGAGGGTTGATGGCTCCACCACCGACG
>NZ_JBWKES010000014.1:0-114058 GCF_056435325.1 Streptomyces sp. NPDC043952 | reverse complement strand
CCCCACCGAGGTACGAGGGCTGTGGTGTCCACCTCTACCCCAAGTTGTGTCGAGCGCTCCAAGAGGGCGGGTGTACTTGCTGCCGAATTCGCCAAGGAGCCCCCGGGCCGGGGGGGGCGCCCCCCCCCCCCCCCCCCCCGGGACCCTGGCCATGGGCCGCGTGTCGGGGAAGGGGACCGGCGCCCCGGTGAACTGCCAGGTGCCGCCCACATCGCGCAGTTGCCGGCCGTGGTGGATCTCCGCGAAGGCGTAGTAGTGCGCAACGTGCCCGTCCTGCGTGCCGTCGGCCGGAGAAGCCGCGGTGCCCTCCCCCTGGTCCTTGATGATCTCGATCGAGCGCTCGATGTCCGCGGAGGTCCTGATCGGTCTCAGGGTGTCGTCGCCGATCTGCTCGTGCAGCTGCCGGTCGACGGAGAGAGCGGGTGCCACCACCCGGAAGGCCTTCAGCAGTTCCTCGTAGAAGAGGCCGATGCTGAGAGGGTCCCGCGCGCTGCCGGTGAGCGGTGCCGCGGGTGCCTCGATGGCCATCATCACGTCCCGTACGAGCGCCTTGGTCAAGCCGGACAGGTACACGTCCACCCCCGGATGCACCCCGCCCGGCAGCGGCCCCGGATAGACGGGCGCGGACTGTCTGATGCGGGGCCTGCCGCCCAGACCCGTCAGCAGATTGCAGACGATGCCGAGGTGGTACATCTCGTCGGAGATGACACGCCGGATCAGCCGGGCCGCGTCGCACCTGCGGTTCCTGACGGACCACCAGCCGCACAGGTACGGCGGGATGGTGGCGAACTCGATCCGCACCGCGATCTGAAGGGCCGACCTGAGCCAGTCGACACCGCGGCGCTCCATGGGCACGGCGACCAGACGGGCCGCGGCCCCCTGACGCGGTGCGGCATGCCGCCGCGGCGCGGTCCGCGTGGCGTCCTGATCGCAAGCGGCCCCCGCGGCCGGCGCCCCCGCCGCCAGGGCCGCCGACGCCAGGACGCTACGACGTCTCAGGACAGGGGCGCCGGCCGCCTTGTCCGGTGATCCGCTCGACTTCGCCAACGCTGCCTCCGTACCCGCCCGCGATCCGGGCGCCGACCTCGAACCAGGTGCGCGAAGCTAGCAGCGACGGCCGCGCATCCCGCGGCGCCCGCACCGCGTGACGGGCCGTCCCACGCTGTCGGTCCACGGCCGGGAACCAAGTGCCCGTCCGCCACGACTGCCTGTTGATGGGGTGGATCGCGCCCGGCGGCACGCGGCTCTCCCCGCGCCACCCGTGGCCGGCGCGCTGTGGCGACGGTCACGCCGCGGCCGCGGGAACTGAGCCGGACAAGCGCCCGACTCCTCCTGCGGGCCCCGGAAACCGGACACCGCAACAGCCGAGGAGAAGCTTCGCCATGCCTGAAAGCCACCGCACCGCAGCCGGACCGGGGAAGGCGGCCGCCCCACCGGGCGGCGCGCGCCCCGAGACAACCTCCACGCCGGACGCCGGTACCTCCGGGAACGAGACCACGGCCATGGCGGACGCCGGTACCTCCGGGAGCGGGGCCCCGGCCACTGCGGGCACGTGGAGCAGTGTGCGCCCGCTGCTGCTGCGGCTGCACTTCTACGCGGGCGTCGTCATCGGCCCCTTCATCCTCGTCGCGGCTTTGACCGGCCTCGTCTACACGGCCACTCCGCAGCTCGAATCGGCGCTCTACCGGCACGAACTGAAGGTCACCCCGCGGGGCGAGGCGGACTCGCTGGCCAGTCAAGTGGCCGCCGCCCGGCGGGCGGTACCCGACGGCACCCTGGTGTCCGTCACCCCGGCGCCCGGCCGCAGCGACAGCACCCGCGTCGTCTTCAGCAAGCCCGGACTCCCCGACGGCTCCACCCTGACCGCGTTCGTCGACCCGTACGGCCATCAGGTGCTCGGCACCCTGCGGACCTCCGGCCAGTGGCTGCCCGTCCGGGCCTGGCTCGACAGTCTGCACCGCAACCTGCACCTGGGCGAGTTCGGCCGCAACTACAGCGAGCTGGCGGCCAGTTGGCTCTGGGTCGAGGTGCTGGGCGGACTCGCCCTGTGGCTCGGTGCTCCCCGCACCCGGCGGCGGCTGCGCTCCGTCCTGCTGCCGCGCGGCGGTGCCAAGGGCCGGCGGCGCACCCTGTCCTGGCACGGCGCGGTCGGCCTGTGGACCTCGATCGGCCTGCTGGGACTGTCCGCCACGGGCATGACCTGGTCCGCCCACGCCGGGGCCAGTATCGGCAGCGTCCAGGACGCGCTCGGCGGCAGCACTCCCGCGATCTCGACAACCGTCCCGGCGCACGGAGTCGGCGCCTCCGGTGCCGTCCGCACGAAGGACGTCGGCATCGACGCCGTGACGGCGGCCGCACATGCCGCCGGACTGCGCGGGCCGCTCGTCGTCACACCGCCCGCCAAGGCCGGATCCGCCTACCTGGTGAAGGAGAACACGCGCAGCTGGCCGGAGCGCCAGGACTCGGTGGCCGTCGATCCCGGCACCGGCAAGGTGACGGCCAAGCTGAGGTTCGCCGACTACCCGGTCCTGGCCAAGCTGACCCGATGGGGCATCGACGCCCACATGGGTCTGCTGTTCGGCCTCGCCAACCAGATCGCGCTGGCACTGCTCGCGATCTGCCTGATCGCCATGATCCTGTGGGGCTACCGGATGTGGTGGCTGCGGCGGCCGACCCGCTCGGGCGGCATGTCCTTCGGACGGGCACCGGCACGCGGCGCGTGGCGCCGGATACCGGGAGCGGTACTGGCACCCGCCGTGGTCCTGACCGCCGTCGTCGGCTACTACATTCCGCTGTTCGGCCTGCCCCTGCTGGCCTTCCTCGCCGCCGACCTGCTCATCGGGTCCCTGCGCCGGCGCCGGGGCACGGTGACGCCGTGATCACCGCGACCGGACTGCGCTGGCTGCTGAGCCTCGTCTTCGCCCTGTCCGTGCTGTACGGCCTCAGATCGGCCACGGCTCCCGGCAGGACCGGCACCCACCGGGTGGACCACGCGCTGCACACCGCCATGGGCCTGGTCATGATCGCCATGGTCTGGCCCTGGGGCATGGAGCTGCCGGCGGCGCCGCAGATCGTGCTGTTCGGCGCGGGCGCGCTGTGGTTCGCCTGCTCCGTTCCCCTGCGCGCCGACTCCACGCACCGGCTCAGCGCGTGCCTGACCGCACTGCCGCACGTGCTGATGACGGGGGCCATGGCGTGGATGGCCGCCGCCATGGACGGCGCCGGAATGGCCGCGGGCGGCGGAGGCGGCGCGATGCACGACATGCCCGGAATGGACATGTCCGGCTCCTCCGGTGCCTCGGCGATGACCCTGACCGGCGCGGGCGAGCGCGCGACGGCTGTCGTACTGGCCGTCCTGCTCACCGCGTTCGCCCTGCGCTGGCTGGCACAGGCCTTCGACCGGGCCAGGTCCGCTCCCGCCCGCGGACCGGAGGCGGTCGTACGGGACGACGCTGACGTCCCCGGCCTCTTCTGCCACGCGGCCATGGGGCTGGGCATGGCGGTCACGCTCGTCCTGCTGGCCTGACCCGTCCCGCTGGTGTGCCCCGTCCTGCTGGTCTGCCCCGTCCTGCTGGTGTGACCCGTCCCGCTGGTGTGACCTCCGCCATGCCAGCGCGCGGGAACCCGACGGTGCGCGGGTCCGACATCTGGAGTGGTACGGCGGGACAGGAATCGGCCGTACGACGCACCCTGGAGACTCGGTTGACGGACCACACACCCTCGCGCGCCGCGGGCCCCGCGGCCGCGAGGGCACGCAAGACGCCCCCACCCCCCGTGCTGTACGGCTTCCTCCTGCTGCTGGCGGCGGTGTTCGCGGCCGCCTACGCCGTCGGCGCGTCCGCCGGCCCCGTGGCCCCCGGCCTGCCCGGAACCCGCCCCGCGCCGACCGGAACGGGAGGCCACGGCGGAGGAACGGACATGGGCGACATGGGCGGTATGGAGATGAGTCACGGGAGCGGGGGCTGATGGCCGCCGAACCGATCACCCCGGACACGGTCACCGATCTCACGGTCGGCGGCATGACCTGCGCCGCCTGTGTGCAGCGGGTCGAGAGGAAGCTCGCCCAACTGGACGGTGTCACCGCCACCGTCAACCTGGCGACCGGCCGGGCCCGCGTCCGCCATCCGTCCGCGGTGCGCCCCGAGGAGCTGATCGCCCGCATCGAACGGGCGGGCTACACGGCCGCGTTGCCCGAGCCGCCCCTGGCACCCGCAGCCGCAAAGGCCCAGGCCGACCCCGGCGCGCGGGAGCGGCGGGAACGCGCCCGGCTGACCGGCACGACCGCGCTGGCCCTGCCCGTGCTGGTCCTGTCCATGGTCCCGGCCCTCCAGTTCCGCGACTGGCAGTGGCTGTGCTTCGTGCTCGCGGCCCCGGTCGCCGTCTGGGGAGCCTGGCCCTTCCATGTGCGCGCCGTGCGGGGGCTGCGGCACGCCGCGGCGACCATGGACACGCTGGTGTCGCTGGGCGTGGCGGCGTCCTTCTCCTGGTCGGCGTACGCGCTGTTCCTCGGCGGGGCGGGCGGCCCCGGCATGCGGATGCCGTTCACCCTCATGCCCGCCGCCTCCGGTGGCGCGGCGCACATCTACCTCGAAGCAGCCGTGGGCGTACCGCTGTTCGTGCTCCTGGGCCGCTTCCTCGAAGCGCGGGCCCGGCGGGGAACCGGTGCCGCGCTGCGCTCGCTGGCCCGGCTCGCGGCGAAGGAGGTGTCGGTCCGGCACACCGACGGAGAAAAACGCGTACCGATCGAGGAACTGCGGGTCGGGCAGGAGTTCCTCGTCCGCCCCGGCGAGCGGGTCGCCACGGACGGTGCCGTGGTCGAGGGCAGATCCGCCGTCGATCTCGCGCTGGTCACCGGAGAGAGCGAACCGGTCGAGGTCGGTCCGGGTGACCCGGTCGTCGGCGGCGCGGTCAACGCCGGTGGCCTGCTGCTGGTCCGGGCCACCGCAGTCGGGGCGGACACTCAACTCGCTCGAATAGCCGCTCTGGTGACGGAGGCTCAGAGCGGAAAGGCACGGGCACAGCGCCTGGCCGACAAGGTCGCGGGCATCTTCGTCCCGGTGGTGCTCACCCTCGCGGTCGCCACGCTCGGATTCTGGCTCGGCGCCGGAGCGCAGCCCCAGGCCGCGATCACCGCGTGCGTGGCCGTGCTCGTCGTCGCCTGCCCGTGCGCCCTGGGCCTGGCCACGCCCACCGCGCTGATGGCCGCGACCGGACGCGGCGCCCAGCTCGGCGTCCTCGTCAGCGGCCCCCAAGCCCTCGAAGGGCTGCGGCATCTCGACGCCGTCGTCCTGGACAAGACCGGCACCCTGACCTCGGGGCGGATGAGCGTCGTCCGGGTCACCTCGGTGCCCGGCGGGCTGGGCTCCGCGGAGGCGCTGCGGCTGGCCGGTGCCCTCGAACAGGGCTCGGAACACCCGCTCGGCCGGGCCGTCACGGCCCACGCCGCACGGCATCCGACCGGACGGGAACTGCCGCCCGTGCGGGACTTCACCGCCGTACCGGGCCATGGCGTGCGCGGCCGGATCGGCGGTCGCCTGGTCGAAGTCCTCGCCCCTGACGGCGAGTTGCCGGTCCCGCTCGCGAACGCCTTGTCGGCCGCCGAGGCCGCCGCGCACACCGCGGTCGTGGTGCGGGTGGACGGTGCCGCGGAAGCCCTGATCGAGATCGGGGACGTCCTGCGGCCCGGCGCCTACCGGGCCGTGGACCGGCTGCGGCGGCTGGGGGTGCGCCCCGTACTCGCCACCGGAGACCGTCCGGCGCCCGCCCGCGCCGTCGCCGCCCACCTCGGCATCGACGAGGTGCACGCACGCTGCACCCCCGAGGCCAAGGCCGCCCTCGTCCGCCGGCTGCGCGCCGGGGGACACCGTGTCGCCGTCGTCGGTGACGGCGTCAACGACGCGGCGGCGCTGGCCGGAGCCGACCTGGGCATCGCCATGGGAAGCGGCACGGACGCGGCGATCGGCGCGGCCGACGTGACCCTGGTGAGCGGGGACATCGAGGCACTCGCGGACGCGGTACGGCTCGCGCGCGCCGCGCTCGGTACGATCCGCGCCAATCTGCTGTGGGCGTTCGGCTACAACGTCGTCACCGTGCCGCTCGCCATGGCCGGTCTGCTCAACCCGATGTTCGCGGCGGCGGCGATGTCCGTCAGTTCCCTGCTCGTGGTCGGCAACAGCCTGCGGCTGCGGGCGTGGCAGCCGTCACCGGTCCGCGCTCGCGGGACGCGCCCGGCCGTGCGCGGCGCGCGGTGACACCGGCGGGCCCGGCCGCCGGGCGGGCGACCGTCCGCACCGCGCCTGCGCGGGTCTCCGTCATGCCGCGTCCGCGTTCCTCAGGACCGGGTGCAGGGCCGCGTACTCCAGCGGAGCCGACGGATCGATCGACACGTCCAGCGGCGCCGGCTGGGCACCGGCCCTGACGAGGAGGTCGCCGACGGCCGCGATCATCGCGCCGTTGTCCGTGCACAGCCGCAGCGGCGGCACCCGCAGCGCGATGCCCGCCGCCCGGCAGCGCTCCTCGGCCAGCGACCGCACCCGCGAGTTCGCCGCGACCCCGCCGACCACGATCAGGGTGCCCACACCGTGCTCGGTGCAGGCGGCGACCGCCTTGCGGGTCAGCACGTCGGCGACGGCCTCCTGCAAAGACGCCGCCCCATCCGGCACGGGCGGCCCGGCGGGCCCGGTGTGGGACTCCGCCCAGCGGGCGGCGGCCGTCTTCAGCCCGGAGAAGGAGAAGTCGTACGAGCCGGGAAGCGGCCGGGGGAAGGGGACGGCGCGCGGATTCCCGTCGCGCGCGGCCCGGTCGACGGCCGGGCCGCCGGGATAGGGCAGGCCGAAGACGCGGGCGACCTTGTCGAAGCACTCACCGGCGGCGTCGTCGAGGGTGTCCCCGAGATGCGCGATGGGGTCGCGGGCCAGGTCGCGCACGAGGAGGAGCGAGGTGTGGCCGCCGGAGACGATCAGCACCACGCAGGGGTCGGGCAGCGGGCCGTGCTCCAGCGTGTCGGCGGCGACATGCCCGGCGAGGTGGTGCACGCCGTACAGCGGCACGCCCAGCGCGTAGGCGAGCCCCTTCGCGCCGGCCAGTCCCACCTGGAGCGCGCCGGACAGCCCCGGTCCCGTGGTGACGGCCACCGCGCCGATGTCGGACAGCCGCAGCCCTGCCTCCTCCAGGGCCTTCCGGACGACCGGGCGCAGGGCGTGCAGGTGGGCGCGGGAGGCGATCTCGGGCACCACCCCGCCGTAGCGCGCGTGCTCGTCCATGCTCGACGCCACCGCATGTCCGAGCAGTCGTCCGTCCTGGACGAGTCCCGCGCCGGTCTCGTCGCACGACGACTCGATACCGAGCACGATCGGAGAGCCCATGCCCCACCCTTTCTGCGCACTAAAAGTAATTGCGAACAGTGTGCAATAGTGTGCCGTCCTGGGCGAACCGGGAGTCGGGGCATGCCGCCGACCGTTCCGTCATGACATCACGGTTGTCATTACTGTCAGTAACATGATCACCTTTGGGAATGGTTGCATCGGCCAGTCAAGTCGGCGCGCCGTCCGATGTCATGTCTTTCCCGGAGATGTCCATGTCTACTGTCAGTGACGCATTAGAAGACGCCCGTACCCAGTACGAGCAGCACACCCGCGCCTGCCGCCAGTGCCGCGCCGACTCCGCGCCGTGCGCCGTGGCCAAGCATCTGTGGCGCCTGTTCAACAAGGCCCGCCAGAACCAGCTGCGGGCGCAGGAGGGCTGACCGGGCGCCGGTCAACCCCCGTACACCGCACCGGTGTCGGCGTCGGGTGGCGGCGCGTGGCGGGCCGCCGGACCCAGGGCGAACATCCGCAGCACGTTCTCCGTGGTGCGGGTGACGAAGGCACGGGTACGCGCGTCCATTCCGTGGTCCCGGCCCAGTTCGCCCGTCCCGGCCAGCAGGCCCTCCACCCAGCGCATGGTGCCGGTCGCGAACACCCCCGCCCCGGCGGGGGTGGTGTAGTACGCCGAGTCGCTGTGGCTCGCCCGCCCCGCGCACACCAGCGGGGAATGCGCGGTGATCTCCAGCGGGCCGGGCGTGGGGGCGCCGGGGGTGACCCGGTCGTACTCCACGCCCACCAGATGCGCGAAGCTTTCCCCGGCGCGGACGCCGGTGCCCTCGTACGCCCAGTGGTCCGGCGCCCGTACGACGTACGGCGCGTCCACGGGGTAGCCCTCGTAGAACACGCCGGTGAGCGCGGACTCGGGGTCGGCGCCGGGCGGCAGCCGGTAGTCGGTGGTGACCCGTGCCGGGGCGGACGGATAGCACGGGTCGGCGCGGTAGTCGCTCTTGTAGCAGACCACCGTACGATCCCCCGCGCCCTCCCCGGCCGCCAGCCGCACCCGGCGGAAGCAGGTGTTCGCGCCGAGGAAGGCGAGGTTCGCCCCGGCGTCCCGCGCGGCGGTGACATGGGCGCGCTGCTCGGGCGTCCAGTATTCGTCGTGCCCCGGGCAGACCACGGCGTGCGCGCCCCGCAGCACTCCGGGGTCCCGGTGGATGTCGGTACCGGTGCTGTACGCGAGCGGGATGCCGAGGCGCTCGGCGAGCACCACCAGCGCCCGCTCGTAGGTCAGGAACTTCTCCGCGCCGCTCCCGTCGTAGGGCCGGTCGAAGCTGACCGCGAGGGACCGGGTGGCGTACGCGCCGTCCGCTCCGGCGTACAGGCTGGCGCCGCCCCAGCGGTTGTACGCCTGCCAGGTGGCGGGGGCGTGGAGCAGGACCGTGCGGCCCGTGCCGTCGGTGGAGCGGACCACGAACGGGACGTACCGCTGGTGCCCGGTGTCCGCCTCCAGGCGCAGCAGATAGGCGCCCTCCGGCCAGCCGGCGGTGTCCACGGGCAGCGTGAGGGGCCAGCCGGCGCGCACGGTACGGGTGGCGGCCAGCACCCTGGGGGCGGCCTGCGCCCGGCCGGGTATCCGGCCCGAGGCCCAGATCCGCCGGGCCCCGGCGCCGCCGTACCAGCCGACGCGGAACGCCGAGACCCGGAACGCCGCCGCCGTGGTCGACACACGCAGGCCGAAGGTCTCGCCCGGCGTCACGCTCACCTGGTCCGGATAGCCGCTCACCGCGTCCGGCGGACCGGTCGGGCCGAGCCGCCAGGCGGCGGTGCCCGGCGCGTCCCGCTCCGACTCCGGCCGGGTACGGGCGCTCCGGGAACCCGTCGGCGCGGCCGTGCACGCGGCGGCCGTACCGAGCCCCGCGCCCGCGCACAGGGCCAGGAACCGCCGCCGTCCGAACCCGTGGCCGTCCGCCGGGGCCACGCCGTCTCCCGGATGCGTCACCGCTCCAGCGTCCGCGCGGCCCCGCCGGGGGCGCAACCCGTAGGCGTGGCTCACCGCCCCCGGCGAGCACGCTCGCGCCTCGGGGCACCGTATGCGCCCCGAGGCGCCTAGAAGGGCGGCTCGTCGAGGAGGCCCAGCAGCCATTCGGCGCTCTGCGCCGCGCCGGGTGCGGGGCGTCCCGGATGGGGGAACATCCGGCCCCAGGAGGTGGCGCGGCCCAGGCAGCTGAGCCGCCAGGCGAGGCTCGCGGCCCGCCGCAGGTCCCCGGCCGGGCGGCCGGTGCCGGTCCAGGGCTCCAGGTAGGCGTCGCGCAGCCGGGGCAGGGCCTCGGGGCCGTACCGTTCGCGGACCTGTTCGGCGGTGACCCGGAGGCTGCAGAACGGGTGGGAGACGGCCGCGTCCCCCCAGTCGAAGAACGTGAACCGGCCCGGCGCCGGCCGGAACAGCTGCCCGTCGTGCAGATCCGCGTGGTCGAGCGTGTCCTCGATGCCGAGCGCGGCGAGTTCGGCGCACCAGTCCACGAGCCGGGGCCGTACGGCCGCCACCCGGACGCGTGCCTCGGCGTCGAGCGCGGTGTCCGCCGCGAGCAACCGGTCGAACACCTCCGGCAGATCCAGGGTGCGGGCCGCCGGGACCCCCAGCCGCTCCAGTTCCCCGGCGTACGGGGTCAGGGCGCGCTGCACGCCCGCGTACTGGCGCAGCAGGTCCTCCCAGACCTCCGGTCCGACCGGCTCCCGCGCCAGCACCTGCCGGAACAGATCGCCGCCGTCCGGCAGCAGCGACCAGGCCCGCCCCGCGTCCACGGCCAGCGGCTTGAGCACATGTCCGGGCACCCAGCGGGCCAGCGCGGCGGTCAGCGGGCCCTCGAAGGCGGCGGACGGCGGGTTCGCCTTGAACCAGACCGCCGCCCGCCCGGCCACCGGCACCCGCACCAGCACCGACCACGGCCGCAGCCGCACCCGCAGCCCGCCGTCCCCGCGCAGACCGTGCCCGGCCAGCCGCTCCTGGACCCAGTCGAGGGCCGCGGCCCGCCAGGACTCCTGCTCCCAGGGCGTCACCGCGTCCGGGAAGGCGCCCCGGTCCACGGTCATCGAGATCTCGCTTCGCATCACGCCATCCCAGCAGCACGGCCGGGGCCCCGACCACCGGTTTTCCGGCGCGGACGGCGCGGACACGGGTGTGCCCCCGGCCGGCGACCGGGGGCACACGCGGTGGGCTCGCTGTCGTCAGGCCTGCTGACGGCGGCGCATCGTGAAGTACGTGCCCGTCAGACCGGCGGCCAGCAGGGCGCCGACGCCGAGACCGACCGGGAGGGCCGGGAAGGACGCGTCCGTGGTGTCGGCCGCGTTCTGGAGGGCCGGGCCGGGCGTGATGCTCGTGTGCACCGGGGCGACGTGCCTGATCGGGCCGACGGACTTCACCGAGCCGTCGGTGTTCAGCAGCACCTGCTTGTCGTTCGGGTGCCGGAAGTCGAACATCCCGCCGAGCGAGCCGGCCTTCGCGTCGAAGGAGGCGTCACCGATGCGGCCGGTGTGCCAGTTGTCCTCGATGAAGCGGGTGATGGACGCCTGGTCGGTCAGCGTGTGGTCGACCTTGTTCACCTTGCTGTAGGGCGAGATGACCAGCAGCGGCTGCCGGGTGCCGGGGCCGCAGCGGTCCGCGTAGCCGCCGGCCGCCTTCGGGCCCTGCTGGCAGGCCGGGCTGTCGGTGGCCTTGCCGTTGGAGCCGACCGAGGTGTCGGTCGAGCCGTTGCGCGGGGCGACGAACGCGTGGTCGTACCAGCCGTCGGAGTCGTCGTAGGCGACCACGATCGCGGTGGACTTCCACTGCGGCGAGCTCTGGATCGCGTTGATCTCGCCGACCAGGAAGTGCTGCTCGTCGATCGGGTCCGAGTACCCGGCGTGGCCGTCCTGGTACTCGCCGGCCTTGAGGAAGCTGACGGACGGCAGCTTGCCCGCCTTGAGCGCGGCGGAGAAATCGGTCAGGTCGTAGTTGTGGTTGGCCTGGCCGTTGTGGCCGATCTCGGAGACGGACTTCGGCGGCAGGTGGTGCGGGTTGGCCGTCGACTTGTAGTACGAGAACGGGTTGTGGTGCGGGCTGTAGTCCACCGCGGCCGCGCCGCCCACGTTGGTGTGCGTGGTGTCGCACTTGGCGTACGAGCCGGACTGGCCGTTCCACGCGGTCGACGGACGGAAGCCGCCCTGGAACCAGCCCCAGGACACCTTCTTGGCGTTGAGCAGGCCACCGACGTTCTTGCCCTGCATCGACGCCAGCGCGTTGCTGCTGGTGTGGTCCTTGTCGGAGCAGTCGTCCCAGGCCGGGTCGGGGTCGTTGACGACCGTGCCGACACCGCCCGCGTCCGGCGACTGGACCGTGTACGAGTCCGGCTTGGCGGTCTGCTTGCCGGTGGCCGGGTCGATGGAGACCACGCCGTGCGTGTTGCCGGAGACCAGGTTGAGGGCGCCGGGGGTGGACGGGCCGTAGTTGGAGCTGTAGGCGCGGTCGCTCAGCGTGTAGTGCTGGGCGTAGTTCCACAGCGCGGTGACGGTGTTGCCGTCGTAGTAGTCCATCGCCAGGCCCGGCTCGCCGAACAGGCCGCCGCTGCACTTGTCGACCTCGGTGTTCTGCACGAACTGGTCGGCCTTGCCGCCGTTGTAGGCGTACTGCTCCGGGCCGTAGGAGTGGTTCTGGTCGCAGGTCAGGGCCTGGGACGGCGACAGCCGCTTCGGCGCGTACTGGTTCGGGTTGTGCTTGAGCAGCCCGGCGCCCGCGAGGGTATCGATGTCCTTCGGGGTGTGCTTCGACGCGGTGAACTTCGTGCCGTCGGTGTTGGCGGCCTTCGGGTACGTGGCGAAGTAGTGGTCGAAGGAGATGTTCTCGTCGAAGAGCACGACGACATGCTTGATCGGCGTCGCGGTCGACGAGGCCCCGTGACCGTGGGCGGATGTGGCCGCCCAGCCGGGCGCGTTGCTGCCGAGCGCGGTGAGCGCCGCGACTCCCGCGAGCGCGCCCAGGCTGCGCATCGCGGCTCGTCTTCCTCTGCTGGCCATGGTGGTCTACCCCTTTGGACAGAACGTCTGTGCGGTGTACGAGCAGGCATGCTGCGCTCCTTGCGGGGCGCGATGGCGGAGCAATGATGTCGCGCGGGTGAACACCGAGTCAGGGAACCTGTGGGAAAACTTGACGGTGTGTTGACCCAGCGGGCCGCCGGGTTGTCCGGACAGGTTCGGCCGAACTGCCCGCCCGGCCAGGGGAAATGGCCCGGAGCGGTCCGCTGGGGGAGTGGACACGTCAGGCGAACAGGGCGCGTCCGTACCAGTCCTGGACATCGCGCACGCCGGGCAGCGCGAAGAAGTAGCCGCCGCCGAACGGGCTGATGTAGTCGGTCAGCGGCTCGCCGGCCAGCCGGTGCTGCACGGTCTCGAACTGCCGTACAAGGTCCTGCTGGTAGCAGGAGAACAGCAGGCCCATGTCGAGGTTGCCGTTGGCGTCCATGCCCCGGTCGTAGTTGTAGGCGCGGCGCAGCAGCCGCTGCCGGGCGGTGGCGGGGGTGCGCGGGTTGGCCAGCCGGATGTGCGCGTCCAGCGGGATGACGTCGCCCTTGGGGTCGTCGGCGTACCGCGGCACGTCCTGCTCGCGGTCACCGTCCAGCGGTGCGCCGGAGGAGCGGGACCGGCCGATCATCCGCTCCTGCTCGCCGAGCGAGACCCGGTCCCAGAACTCCACCAGCATCCGGATCAGCCGGACGACCTGGTAGCTGCCGCCGACGGCCCAGTCCGGCTCGCCCGAGTCCCGCCCCACCCAGACCAGTTGGTCCATCTCGCGGGTGCTCGCGGTGTCCGGGTTGGCGATGCCGTCCCGGAACCCCAGCAGATTGCGCGGGGTGCCGGAGGGCCGGGGCGGGCTGGCGAAGCCGTCCATCCGCCAGCGGACCTGGATGCCGCCGCGCGTGTGCCGGGCTATGTCGCGCAGCGCGTGCAGGGTGACATCCGGGTCGTCGGCGTGCAGTTGGAGGCTGAGATCGCCATGGCACCACTCGGCCTTGAGGTCGTCGTCGGGGAAGGCGGGCATGGCGGTCAGCCGCCTGGGCCTGCGCGCGCTCAGCCCGAACCGGTCGTCGAACAGCGAGGCGCCGACGCCCACGGTGACGGCCAGCCGGCCGCCGGGGAGCCGGTCGCCGAGGATGCCCGAGTCGGCGGGGGGCCCGGTGACGCCCACCGGGTCCGGGGTGCCGCCCGTGGTGAGCAGCCGCGCCCGCTCCGTCAACGTGCGCAGAACATCGGCGAGTTCGGCCCGGCTCCCGGCGGTCACGTCGAGCGCGGCGAACACACAGGTACGGCGCGGGGCCGCGATCGCCGATGCCTGGTGGACGCCGTGGAACGGGGCGAGGGCGGACGCCGGTGCGCCCCCGGCCGGTTCGGGGGCGGCGGCACTGGTGGCGAGCCCCGCACCGGCGAGGGCGGCGCCGCGCAGAAAGCCGCGCCGGGCGAGTGCATTGGGTCGTTCGGCGGTGCTCACACGGTCCTCCGGGGGTCGCACAGGGTCGCCACCGATGCCAGCCGCTCCACGAGGCCGTCGAGCACGGAGTCGGTCCGTTCCCGCTGGGCGCGGGTCAGTCCGCCGAGCGCGGTCCAGCGCCCGCCGTGCCGGAACCCGTCGAGCATCTGCCCGGCGCGCGTCAACTCCCTTTCCAGGCCCGGCAGATCGGCGTACCGGGTGGTGAGCAGCGGACGCAGCCGGGACAGCACCTCGCGGGTGCCGTCGAGGTTGGCGCGGGCGGTGGCGAGATTGCTGCCGCTGCCGTAGTCGGTGCGGCCGGTCAGCTCGAACTGCACGGTGTTCTCCAGGATCTCGTGCGCGCGCAGCCCGAGTTGGGCGGGGTCCATCCGGCTCTGCGCCCAGTTGTCGCGCAGTTCGGTGAGCGCCGTGACCAGGGCGGCCGCCGGGGCGCGCAGCCCGCTCGCCGGCTCGCCGTGCCACAGGCCGTACTCGATGCGGTGGAACCCGGTGAAGTCCTTGTCGTGCACCCCACGGGGCAGTCCGGCGTCGGTGCCGTTGATCTTGCCGTCGGCGTCGCCGAAGGCGTCGTACGCCGCTCCGAGCCGCTCGTACTGGAGGTGCGCCGGCAGCCAGGCCGAGCGGGCGGCGGCGAGATCGCCGCGGTCGATCGCGTCCTTCAGCTTGGCCGAAAGCCGTACGGCGGTGGCGAGTCCGCCGCCCACCCACTTCTGGTAGGCGAGCGCGGGCGGGATCAGATCGTGCTCGGTGACCGGCACGGCGCCGGGGCCCCGCCGCCCGCCGGTGACGTGGACGGTGGGGCCGGTGACGGCGTCGGCGTCGTCGGGCACGCACATGAACGCGTACGCGCCCTTGCCCACCCGGACCGTCAACTGCCGTGTGGTGCCGGGGCCGATGCCCTCCACCTCGCCGTACACGGCATGGGTGGCCGGGTCCTCCAGATAGACCTCGGCGGCGCCGTCGGAGGTGTTGTGCAGGTCGAAGGTCTGCACTCCGGGCTCGGGGCGGGTCCAGCCCCGGCCGCAGTGGCTCTCGGAGACCTCGACGACGAGGCGCCGTGCGGCGGTGGCGGTCTTCTCCGGCCCGGAGCCGCCGGTGCACAGGGCCGCCAGCGCGAGCGCCACGGCGAGGACGAGGAACACGGCCGGCGCCGTCCGGAGACGACGCGACCGCGTGCCGAGGCGGGGCAACGGCATGCTGAGCCTTTCCGGACGACGTACGCAGCGGTCCGCGGGGCGCTTTGATCGCCGGCGGAACGGCCTCATCGTAGACACCCGGAGGGAACCGAACGCCCGTCCGGGGTGTTCGGTGGCCAAGAATTTTCCGGGGGTTCACCGGCCGGTACATCGACCGGGGTCCGGTTTCAGTGCACGGGGAAGCCGAAGCCGTAGCCCTGCTGCTTGAGCCACGGCAGCAGGGTGCGCAGCGCGGCCACGGTCTGCGAGCGGTCGCCGCCCGCGTCGTGGAAGAGCAGGGTGGGCCCGTTGGACAGCTCGCTCCTGACGGTGGCGAGGATGGCGGCCGTGCCCGGCCGCTCGAAGTCCTTGGAGTCCACGTTCCAGCCCAGCGGCCGCATCCCGTGCGCCGCCGCGAGCTTGCGGCTGTACGGCGTGAACGCGCCGCCCGGCGCCCGGTAGTACATCGGGCGGACGCCCCCGGACGCCTCGGTGATCTGCCGCTCGGCGTCCAGGATCTGCTGCGACTGGTAGGACTCGGACTTGTGGTCCATGCCGGTGTCGTGCGACACCGTGTGGTCGCACAGCCGGTGCCCGGCCGCGACCACCTTCCTGACGACGTCCGGGTGCGCCTGCGCCTCGGGGCCGATCATGCAGAACGTCGCCTTGACGCCGTTCTCCCGCAGCACCTGGAGCACCTGAGGGGTCCAGGTCGGGTCGGGGCCGTCGTCGATGGTGATGTTGACGGCGTGCGCGCCGCCGTCGGAGGAGTGGGCGATGACGGGGGACACGGCCACCGTCTTCGGCGCGGTGTGGTGAGCCGGCGCCGCCGGGGCGTGGTTCTGCCCCGCCTGCGCGGTCCACACCGAGGCGGCGGCCGCCATCGCCGTCACCCCGACCGCCGCCCCGATCACCCGGCCGTACCATTCCCGCCCCGCGTGCCGCGCCATGTCCCGCCCCCTGCTCCCCGCCGTGTCCCCGGCTCTCGTCTCCTGCACTGCACCTGCCAGGACGGCGGGCGGGCCGCCCGCGCTCCCGCTGTTACCGATCACGGACAATTCCGCGACAACGCCCGGACCTGCGCCGCGGCACCGAGAGCGCACGCACCGGCCGCGAAGGGGTACTCCGGGACGTGGACGCACGGCACGAGGCCCGAGGGACGGGGTGATCCGGATGCCGCCACCAGGAGCGGGGACGCACGAGCCGGCGGGCGGGCCGCCGCGCCCCGAGGCCCTGACCAGGATCATGCTCAGGCCGCTGGCCAGCAGCCTGCCGCTGGGCTTCTTCGCCTTCGGCACCGGCAGCGTGCTGCTGTCCGCCCAGCAGCTGCACTGGGTGCCCGCGGCCCAGACGGCACCGCTGATGCTGCTGATCCTGGTCTTCGCGGTGCCCCTGGAACTGCTCGCAGGCACGCTCGCCTTCCTCGCCCGCGACGGCGGCGCGGCCTGCGCCCTGTGCGTCCTCGGCGCCACCTGGGCGGGCACGGCGCTGGTCACCCTGCTCGGGCCACCGGGCCGGCGCAGCCCGACCCTCGCGGTGTTCGTGCTGGCCGTCGCCCCGCTGATGCTGCTCCTCTTCGTCGCCGCGCTCCCCGGCAAACCACTCTTCGGTGTGCTCCTGCTGCTCGGAGCGTGCCGCTTCGCCCTGACGGGCGCGTACGACGCCGGTGCCGGACCCGCGCTGGAGACCGCGGCCGGCTGGCTCGGCGTCCTCCTCTCCGCGTTCGCCCTGTACGGCGGCTTCGCCCTGCTCCTGGAGGACACCGCCCAGCGCACGGTCCTGCCCCTGGGCCGCCGCGGCCGGGCCCGTACGTCACTCCAGGGCGACCTCGCCACACAGCTGGAGCAGGCGGAGCGGGAGGCGGGGGTGCGGCGGCAGCTGTGAGCGGAGCCGGTCGGACGGCAGGCGACCGTGCGGTGAGGGGTGCCGGCCGGACGGCGACGACGGCGTTGTGAGGGAGCCGGTCGGACCGGGGCGACCGCGCCGCTCACCCGCCGGTCAGCGCCGCCCGTACGATCGCCGCGGCCGCCCCGCTCGCCGCCAGCACCGGTGCCGTGCTGCGCGCGGCGCGGGCCAGCATGAAGGCGCCCTCCAGGAGGGCGATGACGGAGGAAGCCGTGTCGCGGGCGAGGCGGGCGGGGACGCCGCCGGTGGTGTAGAAGGCGGCGAGGTGGCCGATCCAGCCGTCGAAGACCTCGGAAGTGGCCTTGCGCAGCGGCTCGTTGGTGCTCGCCACCTCCAGCGCGACCGTGGCGATGGGACAGGGGTCGGCGAAGTCCAGGGCGGTCAGCGTGTCCGCGGCGGCGGTGAAGGCGTCGGCGGTGGCCCTGACCGGGTCGTCGGACGAGGCCATGAGGGTCGTGACGAGATCCAGGTAGACGGCGCCCGAAGTGCGGACGATCTCCTCGGCCAGCTGAGCCTTGCCGCCGGGGAAGAAGTGGTAGATCGACCCGAACGGCGCGCCGGCCGCCTCGGCGATCTGCTTCATGCCCGTACCGGTGTAGCCCGAGCGGCGGAACAGCTCGGTACCGGCGCGCACGATGCGTTGCCGCGTCTCATGGGTGCTCGCGGTCTTGCCGTCGCTCACGGAACGAAACCTCCGGAAAGCCGGTTGCCGACGGTCGGTCGGCGTCTATTCTTTCACTAGAACGCTCTATCAAGTCGGGGGGCGACTCCCTCAGGTCCGGAGGAGGCTCCGACAGGTCCGCGGAGCGACCCCTCACGTCAGCGGAACGACCCAACACGTCCCCGTGTCGGCGCGCACGAGCCGACCGGATCGGAGGCGAGGGCATGCCGGAGATCGAGCTCAGCGCGGGAACCATCGACTACGTGGACACCGGGGGCGAGGGCCCCGTGCTCGTCCTGGTGCACGGCCTCGGCTTCGACGAGTCCGTGTGGACCGGCGTGATCCGGGCGCTGCGCCCGGACTTCCGGGTCGTCGTCCCGGTCCTCCCGCTCGGCAGCCACCGGCGCCCGATGCACCCGGACGCCGACCTCTCCGCCCACGGCGTCGCCCGGCTGCTCGCCGAGTTCATGGACCGTCTCGACCTGCGCCAGGTCACCCTCGTGCAGAACGACACCGGCACCGCCCAACTCCTCGTCGGCACCCGTGACGAACGCGTCGCCCGCCTGGTCCTGACCTCCTGCGAGGCCCTGGACAACTACCCGCCCGGCGTCCAGGGCCGTCTGCTGTCCGCGGCGTGCACGATCCCCGGCGGACTCTTCCTCCTCGTCCAGTCCTTCCGCTTCCCCTTCCTGGCCCGGATGCCCGTCGCGCTCGGCGGAATGGCGAAGCGCCCCCTGCCCAAGGAGCTGATCGCCCGCTGGTACAAACCGCTGCTGACGAACGCTCAGATCCGGCGTGACTTCGCCAAGTTCCTCCGCTCCACCCGCGCGGACTGCTACCTGGAGGCGGCCGGAAACCTTCCCTCCTTCACCCGCCCCGCCCTGGTCGCCTGGGGCGCCGAGGACCGGATGATGCCGCCGGTCACCGGCCGCCGACTGGCCCGGCTCCTCCCGGACTCCCGCTACGTGGAGATCCCCGGCGCCCGCACCCTCGTCCAACTGGACAACCCGGCCGCCCTCGTCGACGGGATCCGCCGCTTCGTCAAGGACAACCCGCTGCCCTGAGGGACCCGTCAGCCTTGGAGCGTCAGGTACAGCCGGGTGCCGCCGGGCCGGAAGCCCACGCGTTCGTATACGCGGCGCGAGCCCTCTCCCGAGTACTCCAGCCACACGCTCCGGGCACCCCGGCCGAACAGCGTCCCGGCCAGGCTCGCGGTGACCGCCGCGGCGATCCCCCGGCCCCGGTACGCCGGCAGGGTGCCGACGCCCGCCAGCTCCGCGGTGCCCTCGGCGGGCGCCGAACACAGGGCGCCGCCCGCGCAGCTCCCGTCCCCGGCGCGGACGAACCGGACCGCCCCGCCGCCCTCCTCGGTGCGCCGCAACCGGGCCGCGCCCTGCGGGGACGGGGCCCATTCGCCGCCGAACGCCTCGGCGAGCGCCGTGTCGACGGCGATGTAGTCCTCGTCGGTGACCGGCGCCTCCACCCGGACGCCGGCCCCCGGTTCCGGCGACGACTCGGGAATGGTGAGTGTCGCGGGGGTGCAGACGAGGTATTCGTGCACCGCCTCCGTGGTGAATCCGGCCCGCCGGAGCGCCGGTTCGACCGCCGGGGCGGCGTCCGGGGCGAATTCCAGCCGGGGCAGGAGTCCGCGGGAGCGGAACGCGTCGATCAGGTCCGCCACGTCCGCGTCGGTGGGTTCGGCGCCCGGAGCGGGGGTGGCGTAGTTGACGTACGGGCTCGTCGTGGCCGGATCGAACCCCGCGACGAAGCCGCCCGCCCGGCAGGCCGCCGGGCGGCGCAGGAGATGGGCGACGGCAAAGCTCTGGACATCGGTGTGCACGCTGAGAAGTCCTCACGGTGAAAGCGGTCGTGCGTACGAGGAAGCGCCTCGGTGAGCGAGGCGGCGGTGTGCTGGACACCGCGTCGTCGGGCCGCCGTGAGGAGAGCGTGGGAACGGGGGAGCGCGCTGCCGTGGGGCAGGGGGCTCAGTTCCGACGGCGGCCGCTGCGGGACGCCGAAACCATGGACTTCAGTCCTTCGGAGGGAGAAACGGGAATCGGATAGCTGCTGTTCGAGCTGGGTGGATCTTGCCATCGCCGGGGCAGGATGGCAAGCCCCGGACAGCGGAGGGGAGTTGCGGTCCGCGGCTCAGCCGATCCGGGCGTCGAGCCAGCTCAGGATCTCGGGGGTCACCTCGTCCGTGATGTCCGCGAACTCCTCGTGCTTCTTCAGGAACCCGGCGACGTACGGGCACACCGGCACGATCCGCTTGCCGAGCGCGCGCACGTCCGTGAGGGCGTACCCGACCAGTTGCCCGGCCAGGCCCTGCCCGGCGTGGGCGTCGTCGATCTCGGTGTGGAAGAAGACCCGCTGCTCGCCCCGGTCGCGGTAGGCGGTCAGGCCGGCGCGCTCGCCGCCGACCAGGATCTCGTAACGGTGCCGTGCGTCCACGCGCTCCACGGTCGGCGCGGGGGAGGACTGGTCCATGGTCGCCCTTTCGGCGGAGGGAACACCGGTGTGACGGGGTGCGGGAGGATGCCGCCGAGAGTCCGCCACGCCCCGCACTCTATCCCCGTTCCCGCAGGTCAGCGCCGCCGGGCGCCGACACGACAGTCCCGGCGGCCGCCGGTCCACCGCTCCCGGCGGCGTTCGTGCTCGAATGATCCATGCCGTCACCAAGTCCTCCGTGTGTGACGGCAATTCGTCACTCATGTTTCATGAGCATTTCAAGAACTTCCGTCCGCAATGTTGACTCGGCGATCAGCCGCCCGCACATTACCTAGCGGTAGAACTCGCTGGTAGTACCCGCAACTCCCTGCTCCACGGCCGTCGTCGTGCGCACCCCATGCAGCGCCCCGGCGGCCGGCGATACCCCCTGCCCCACACCCGTCGCGTAGAAGAGGGAGCACTCCCTATGCCCACCCCCGCCCTGCGCCGTGCCGCCGCCGCGGCATCCGCACTCGCCGGCACGCTGGCCCTCGGCCTCACCGCCGCCCCCGCCCATGCGGCGACGCCCCTCGACTACGCGGCACTCGGCGACAGTTACAGCGCCGGCTCGGGTGTCACGCCCGTCGACACCAGCAATCTGCTCTGCCTGCGCTCCACGGTGAACTACCCGCACGTCCTCGCGCAGGCGACCGGCGCCTCGCTGACGGACGTCACCTGCGGCGGAGCCGAGACCAAGGACTTCACCCAGTCCCAGTATCCGGGTGTGGCACCGCAGTTGGACGCGGTGAACGCGAACACCGACCTGGTGACGCTGACCATCGGCGGCAACGACAACAGCACCTTCCTGAACGCCATCGTGGACTGCGGCACCGCCGGCGTCCTCAGCGCCGGGTTCGGCCACCCCTGCAAGGACAAGTACGGCACGTCCTTCGACGACGCGATCGACGCGAACACCTATCCCGCGCTGAAGAGTGCCCTGACCGCCCTGCGGGCCAAGGCACCCCACGCCCGTGTGGCGGTGCTGGGCTACCCGTGGATCGTGCCCACCGCCTTCGAGGCGTCCTGCTTCGTCAAGCTGCCCATCGCCTCCGGCGACATCCCGTACCTGCGCGCCCTCCAGGCCCACCTCAACTCGGTCGTGCAGCGCGCCGCCCAGGAGACCGGGGCCACCTTCGTGGACTTCTCGCAGGCGTCCGACGGCCACGACGCCTGCCAGCCTTCGGGCACCCGGTGGATCGAGCCGCTGCTGTTCGGGTCGAACATTGTGCCGGTGCACCCCAACGCGCTCGGCGAGCAGCGCATGGCCGAGCGCACGATGAGCGTCCTGGGGCTCGGCTGACGAAGAACCGGATCAGGCGCGGGCGCCCCCGTCGACCCTGAGGACCGTGCCGGTCACGAAGGAGGACCGATCGCTGAGCAGCCACGCGGCGGCCTCGGCGATCTCCTCCGGGGCGGCCGGCCGGCCCAGCGGGATCCCCGCCGTGATCCGCTCGCGCACACCGGGCGAGTCCGCCTCCCAGCTCCGGGTCATCTCCGTCAGCGTGAAGCCCGGCGCGATCGCGTTGACGCGGATGCCCTCGGGGCCGTAGGTCACGGCGGCCGACGCGGTCATGCTGTTCACCGCCCGCTTCGTCGCCGCGTAGGCGGGCAGCTCGGGATTCCCGCGCAGGCTGCCCACCGACGAGTTGTTGACGATGGCACCGGTCCCGGCGCTCGCCCGGATGGCGGCCACCTCGGCGGCCATGGCCAGCCAGACACCCTTCATGTTCACCGTGTAGATCCGGTCGAGGTCGGCCTCCGGCAACTCGTCCAGGGGGCCGGGCCGCTGGATCGTCCCCCCGTTGTTGAACGCGACGTCGAGCCGGCCGAACCGCTCCACCGCGCGTTCCACGGCGGCACGCACGCTCGCCCCGTCGGAAAGGTCGCACACCACGTGGTCCGCGGTGCCGCCCGCCGCCCGGATCTCCCCGGCCACCGCCGCCAGTTGCTCCTCCGTCCGCGCCGCGAGCAGCACCCGCGCGCCCTCCCGTGCGAACAGCCGCGCCGCCGCCGCGCCGATGCCGCGCCCGGCACCGGTGATGAAGGCGACCTTGCCGGCCAGCAGCCCGGCGGAGGCCGGGTGAGGTGTCTCGGTGTTCTGTGTGCTGTTCATGCCTACGAGCCTGCGCCCTGCCCCGCCCCGTATCCAGGCACCGTCTGCACCCGGCTGGGCCATCCGGCGGGCGCGGACACCGGAACGGCGGACAGGGCGACTTCGCCACCCCGGACGCCCTGGAAGCGCTCGTGTCGGACGCGGGCACGCCGGTCGGCCTGGCGTTACCGAGGTGTACGCCCGCCGCTCAGCCGGATGAACTCCCCCCGTACAGGAGCTACTTGGCCGGGCGCAGGAACGAACTCCAGCCGCCCGCCGGCTTCTCGCCCACCTCCAGGGTGCGCAGTTGCGCGAGGATCGCCGGGTCCTGGGCGTCGAGCCAGTCGACGAACTGCCGGAAGGAGACGAGCCGTACCTCCGGCCGCCCGGCGATCTGCCGCAGCGCCTCCTCGACCGCGTCCATGTAGATGCCGCCGTTCCACTGCTCGAAGTGGTTGCCGATGAACAGCGGCGCGCGGTTCGTCTCGTAGGCCCGGTCGAATCCCGCCAGGTACGCCTGCGAGGTCTGGGCCCGCCAGTAGGGGTAGTTGTACGACGGCGCACGCGTCGAGTTCAGGGACTGGTTGGCCAGCATGTTCCAGTCCATGGACAGCACCTCGAAGCTGCGTCCGGGGAACGGGATGCCCTGCAACGGCAGATCCCATACGCCGTTCCGCTTGCGGGGCCAGCGCTGCACCCCGCCCGGAGACGAGGCGTCGTACCGCCAGCCCAGTGCGCGCGCGGCCGGCAGCAGGTTCTCCTGGCCGAGCAGACAGGGGGTGCGGCCGCCCACGAGTTCCTTGTCGTAGTCGAAAGGCAGCGGTGGCTCGTCGTGCCAGCCGGTGTTGGTCCGCCAGGTCTTGACGAAGGTCCGGGCCTGCTCGATCTCCCAGCGCCACTGGGCCGGGGTCCAGTCGGCCACCGATCCGGAGCCCTCGCAGAAGTGCCCGTTGAAGTGCGTGCCGATCTCGTGCCCGTCGAGCCAGGCCTGGCGGACGTACTTCAGGGTCTCCTTGATGTGCGCGTTCGTGAGATAGCCGATGTCCGAGGCGCCGACCGGGTTGTTCGGCGGCCGGTACAGCCGCTTCTTGTCCTCCGGCAGCAGATAGAGACCGGACAGGAAGAAGGTCATACGGGCGTCGTGCTCACGCGCGAGTTCCAGGAAGCGCGGGAAGAGTCCGGTGCCGAGTTCGCCCGCGCCGTCCCAGGAGAACACCACGAACTGCGGCGGGGTCTCGCCCGGTTCGAGGGGGGTGGGCGCGTCCGGCTGGTTCGGCTGGCGCCCGGTGTAGGAGGTCGAGCCGTCGCCGATCAGCCGGGGCGCCTGCCGCTGCCCGCCGGGTCCGCCCGAGCCGAGGCCCCATCCGCCGCCGTCGCACCCGGTCAGCGCGGCGGCCGCCACGCCGAGTCCGGCACCGAGGCCCAGGCGCGCCACACTCCGGCGGCTGATTCCTTGCGTCGCCACGCCATCGCCTCCTCGACCGGGGCATCCGAACCGCCCGACGCGACGCATAATATGGACGATAAGCGTACGAAAATCGTTATTTGACGCGGCGTGGTGCATAAAGGATATTCATACTTCGAGCCGGAGCCGGAGCCGGAGCCGGAGCCGGAGCCGGACCCGCGGCCGCTCAGCTCGCGCTCTCCTCCCCGGCCGGCACCGGCACGAGCGCGATCCGCTGCACGGCCCGGCTCAGCACCAGCACCCCCACGACGATCACCAGCGCCCCGCACGCCTCCGGCACCAGCCACCAGCCCGTGCGGATCCGCTCGTGGAACAGGGCGATGCCGAGGGTCAGGCTCACCACCGCGTCGCCGATGGTGAGCGCGGGCTGGGCCGCGGCCAGCGGGCCCGCCTGGAGCGCGTTCTCCAGGAGAAGGACGGCGGCCACCCCGGCGAGCGCGAAGCCGTACGTCTGCCAGGACCGCACAAACGCCTGGAATCCCTGGTCGGCGAAGGTGCCCGAGGCCGACTTCAGCAGCGCGGCGGTCAGCGCGTTGCCCGTGGCGGACGCGGCGCCCAGCAGGGCGGCACGCCGGGCCGCCGGGCGGCCGGGGGCGGCGAGGAGCACGGCGGCGGCCATCGCGCCGACGCACAGGCACAGCGCCGGGACCCAGCGGGTGAGCGGGGCCTGGTCGGTCGCCCCGTGCGGCGCGGCGGCGATCAGCAGCACGGCGAGCCCCGCCACACAGCTCGCCACACCCCACCAGCCCGAACGGGGCAACCGCCGGTGCATCAGCGGGGCGGCCACCAGCAGCGCGAACGGCAGCTCCAGGATGAACAGCGGCTGCACCAGCGCCAGCGGACCGTTGACCAGGGCCAGGCTCTGGAACAGGGCCGCGCAGATCACACCGGCCATGCCGATCATCCAGAACGGCCGGCGCACCAGCTCCGCGAGCAGCCGGATCCCGCCGCGGCTGCTCGCGGAGGCGGCCTTGCGCTGGAACGCGGTGCCGACGGCGTTGCTCGCCGCGCCCGCGACGGCGAACGCCGCGGCCAGTCCGATCACGCCCGTCTCCCCTGCCTGCGGTCGTCTCGTCCCGAGGAGTCTCACCCACAGCCTCTCGCACCCCGCGGAAGATCACCGCGTGGCGCGGGGCGGGACGGACGGCTGGGCCCGTCCGGTGCGCTCACCGGACGGGCCCAGCCGCGGGAAGGGACGGGTCAGGACAGGGCGAGGTCGTCGGCGTAGACCGTGCCCTGGCCGTACCAGCCGTGCACGTACACGGTGACCGTGCCGGAGGAGCCGGTGGTGAACGGCACCGTCAGCTTCTGCCAGGAGGAGGACGAGGTCCAGGTGCTGGCCGTCGCGCCCCCGCTCACCCCGAGGTAGGCGTACGACCCCTGCACCCAGCCGCTGAGCGTGTACGACGTGTTCGGCTTGAGGGTGAGGGTCTGGGCGCACTGGCCGGTCGCCGAGGAGGTCGGCGCGGTTTGCAGGGCGTGGCTGCCGCCGTGCGCCGGGGAGGAGACCACCGCGGCCCCGCTGTCGCAGGTCCAGGGCGAGAGCGAACCGCTCTCGAAATCACCGTTGGCCAGCGCCGTGGGGGTGCCGCCGCCGGACCCGTTCACGGTCAGGCTGAAGGTGGAGCTGTGGGTGGCCGAGCCCGCCGTGCCGGTGACGGTCAGCGGGTAGGTGCCCGGCGCGGTGGCGGCGGTCGTCTTCACGGTGAGCGTGGAGCTGCCGCCCGCGGTGACCGAGGTGGGGCTCAGCGTCGCGGTCACCCCGCTCGGCGCGCCGCTGACCGTCAGGCCGACGGACTGCGCGCTGCCCGAGGCCACCGACGTCTTCACGGTCGCCGTCGTCGAGGCGCCGGGATCGACGGCGGCGGAGGCGGGGGAGAGGGAGAGGGAGAAGTCGTTGGCCGGCGGGGTGGTCGTACCGCCCGAGAACGGCGCGAAGGTGTGCGTGAAGTACCAGGTGTCCTGGCTGATGCCCGAGCAGCTGTCGGAGCCGCCGGTGCCGGGGCAGCCGCCGTTGTCGCGCTGGAGCGCCCAGAAGGAGAGGGTGTTGATGCCCTTGGAGACCGCCCAGTTGTACACCGTCGTGGCGTCGGCGGTGGTGAAGGTCTCGGCCGCGCCGTAGTCGTCGATGCCGGGCATCTCGGTGACGCCGATCATGTTCCACAGCTGGCTGTCGGACAGGTTCGGGTACAGCGAGGCGAGCTGGTCGTGCAGCCCGCTCGCGGCCGTCTGGGTGTCGGTGGCCATGTGGTGGGTGGCGCCGTCGTAGTAGTCGAACGTCATGAGGTTGACGACGTCCACCTTGGCGCCCGCGGTCTTGGCGCTGCGCAGCACCGCGAGCCCGCTGTCGGCGAGCCCGGTCGTGGTGGTGGGCAGGGTGTACGAGAACTGCACCGAGCGCCCGTTGGCGGCGGCCCAGTCCTGGACCTTCTTGATGGCCTGGTTGCGGCGGTCGATGCCGGCCTGGTTGGTCAGCGAGTTGTCCTCGACGTCCATGTCGAGCCGGGAGACGTCGTACGTGGTGATGATCTTCTCGTAGGCGGCCGCGATGGAGTCGACGTTGGTGCAGCTGTCGGCGATCTCGGTGCCGCCGTCGTCGGCGGCGTATCCGCCCAGCGAGGGGATGACGTCGCCGCCGCGCGAGCGGATGGTGCCGAAGTCGGAGCCGTAGACCGAGGAGTCGATGGGCGTGCTGGTGTCGCCGTCCCAGTAGGGCGTGCAAGAGCCCTTCTTCTCGGTCTGGATGAAGGCCATGGTGAGGTACTTGGCGCCGGAGGACTGGGCGAGCGCGGCGGGGCTGTCGCCGTTGTACGCCTCGAAATAGGGGGCGAAGACATGTGCGGGCAACGGGGTCGCCGCGTGCGCGGTGCCCCCGATGCCCAGGGCCAGCCCCGCCGACGCGGCCAGGGTGGCCACGCCGGTGAGCAGGGCGCGTACGGATCTCGGACGTGTCATCGGGTACTCCCGGTTGGCGAACGACAGTCGATCGAGCGGGGGGTCTCGCACGGTAGGGCCCGGCCGGGGCTATTGGTCTAGGCCATGATTGGTCTGGACCAAACTCCGGTCAAGGTGCGGGAGCCGCCTTTTTGCATGTTTATGAAAGAGTCAACTGTTCGTTCTTTGACCGGAACTGACTGATCGTCAGGTCGCGCAGGTGCCGCCACCTCGGCGGATACGGCCCAGCAGATCCCGGTGATAGGCGGCGAGCCGCCCCTCGGGGACGGGCGCCGGGCTGCCGGTGAGGGTGTACCAGGTGTCATCGCCGAAGTGCTGCACGGCGACGCGCGCACTGCGGCCGTCGGACCGCAGGATCGTGGCCACGGTGAGCTCGCCGGTGATGATGCCGGCCTCGTCCGTCATCGCTCCGCCGGGCCCCGCGGTGACCCGGTCGACATAGCTGTTCACGCTCGGAGGGTTGCTCATGGGCCGCAGGGTTCCATCACGGCGGGCGCCACACCCGGACCGGCCCGCACCCGCGCGTGTCCGGCCCCGGCTCACACCCGGCTGGAGGTCGCGGTGTCCGCCGAGAGCCGTTGCGCCAGATAGATCGGCACCACCGACAGCAGCACCAGCACGGCGGCCACCACATTGACCACCGGCGCCTGCTGGGGCCGCGTCATGTTGTCGAAGATCCAGATCGGCAGGGTCTCGATGCCGGGCCCCGCCGTGAACGTGGTGACCACGATCTCGTCGAAGGACAGCGCGAACGACAGCAGCGCACCGGCCAGCAGCGCCGAGCGCACCAGCGGGAAGGTGACGTCCGCGAAGGCGCGGAAGCTGGTCGCGCCGAGGTCCATCGCCGCTTCCTCGTACGAGCCCGTCGTCCGCCGCAGCCGGGCCACCACGTTGTTGAACACCACGACGATGCAGAACGTGGCATGCCCGACGATCACCGTGAACAGCCCGATCCCCACCCCGAGCGGCCGGAGCACCGTGCCGAACGCCGAGTTGAGGGCGATGCCCGTGACGATGCCGGGCAGCGCGATCGGCAGCACCACCACGAACGACACCGTGTCCCGGCCGAAGAAGCGGTGCCGGGCCACGGCGAACGCGATCAGCGTGCCCAGGACCAGCGCGATCGCGGTCGCCCCGAGCCCCGCCTTCACCGACGTCCACAGGGCGTGCCGGGCGCCCGAGTCGTGCAGGGCCGCCGACCACCAGCGCCCGGTCACCCCCGGCGGCGGCCAGCTCGCGCTGCGGTCGGGGTTCAGCGAGTTGACGAGGACCAGCAGCAGCGGGACGTAGATCACCGCGAATCCGAGCCCGGCGCCGATGCGCAGGGCGATGCGCGCACTGCGGGTGAGATGCACGTCGCTCATCCTCTCCGGAGGCCGGTGCGGGGGCTGGTGCGGAGGCCGGTCACAGGCTGCTCAGGGCGCCGGTGCGGCGGATCGCCAGCAGGTACAGGACGATCACGAGCACGGGGACGGTGCCGAGCGCGGCGGCCATGGGCAGGTTCAACTCGATGTTGGAATACACGAGATTGCCGATCAGCTGTGTCTTGCCGCCGACGATCTGCACGGTGATGTAGTCGCCGAGGCTCAGCGAGAAGGTGAACACCGAGCCCGCCGCCACCGACGGCAGCACCATCGGCAGCACCACCGAACGGAAGGTGCGCCCCGCGCGGGCCCCGAGGTCCGCCGACGCGTCGAGCAGCCGCGCCGGAAGCTGTTCGAGCGCGGTGTGGACCGGCAGGATCATGTACGGCAGCCACAGGTACGTCAGCGTGAGCACGGTGGCCGGCAGCCCGAATCCGGGGCCGCCGGTGCCGAACGGCGCGAGCAGCCAGTCGGCGAGCCCGCCCCTCGACAGGATCAGCCGCCAGGCGTACACCTTGACCAGGTAACTCGCCCAGAGCGGGGTGAGGATGGCGACCACCAGCAGCGGGCGCCGGCGCGGCGGGGCCACCCGCGCGGTGTAGAAGGCGACCGGGAAGGCGATCAGCGCGCACAGCACGGTCACGGCGAGCGCGACGCCCACGCTGCGCACGATCACTTCGCGGAACACCGGCACCGTCACCAGCTGGTGGAAGTTGTCCGCCGACCAGACCTTCACCACCTGGGAGGTGAAGGAGTCGGTGGTCCAGAACGCGGAGGCGAACAGCACCGCCAGCGAGCCGAGGTACAGCACGATCAGCCACAGGAGCGGCGCGGTGAGCAGCAGGGTCAGGCGCAGCCGGGGCCGGCGGTGCAGGGCCCCGGCGAGCCGCCGTACCCCCGAGGCCTGTTCCGCGGTGGTCGCTTCGCTCGCCACCGGTCAGCCCTTGATCTCGGTCCAGGCCTGCACCCACTTGGCGTAGGGCACGCACTTCACGTCCTTGCGGCCGTCCAGGCACTGCTCGATCGGGGTGTTCCAGAAGGCGATCCGCTTCCAGTAGTTCTCGTCGGCCGCGTGGTAGACCGTGCAGAAGTTCCTGTCCGAAGTCTCCGCGCACGCCTTGGAGTTGGCGGGGGCCTCGCCGAAGTACTCGGCGACCTCGGCGTTGACCTTGGGGGAGACGATCCAGTTCAGCCATTTGTAGGCGCAGTTGGGGTGCTTGGCCTTGCTGGAGACCATCCAGGTGTCCGACCAGCCGGTCGAACCCTCTTTCGGAACCCGCGCCTTGACCTTGGCACCCTCGGAGGCCGCGAGGTTGGCGATCACCTGCCAGGTGGTCCCGACGACCGAGTCGCCGCTCTTGAAGGCGGAGACCTCCTTGAGGTAGTCGCCCCAGTACTCGCCCACGTTCGCGTTCTGCTTCTTCAGCAGGGCCACGGCCGCGTCGAACTGCCTCTGGTCCAGCGCGTACGGGTCCTTGATCTTCAACTCCGGCCTGGTGGCCTTGAGATAGAGGGCCGCGTCGGCGATGTAGATCGGCGAGTCGTACGCGGTCACGTGCCCCTTGTACCTGGACGCGCCCTCGAAGACCGCGGACCAGGAGGTGGGCGCGGGCTTCACCTTCTGGGTGTTGTACATCAGCAGATTGGCGCCCCGGCCGTGCGGGATGCCGTACATCCTGCCGTCCACCGAGTTCCAGGCGCCGTTCCTCAACCCGCTGAAGACGTCCTTGTAGTTGGGCACCAGGCCGGTGTTGACGGGGGCCGCGTCACCGGAGGCGATCAGCCGCAGGGAGGCGTCGCCGGAGGCGGACACGGCGTCGTACTCGCCGGTCTTCATGAGCTTGACCATCTCGTCCGAGCTGGCGGCGACCTTGGAGTGGACCTGGCAGCCCGTCCGCGTCTCGAAGTCGTGGACCCAGTCGACCCTCGGGTCGTTCGAGCCGTCCTCGACATAGCCGGCCCAGGCGATCAGGTTGACCTGCCCCTCGGTCCTGCCGAGCTTCGTCGGGGCCTTCAGATCGGGCGGGTTGAGGCCGGTGGCGGAGGTGGAGCCGGAGGAGTCGCAGGCGGCGGCGAGCAGCAGGGCGGCACCGGCGCAGGCGGCGGTGCGCAGGGTTCGGGTGAGACGCACGGCGTTTCTCCACGTGTGGGGTTCAGGAGGGCAGTCGGACGGCGTGGCGGCGGTGCCACTGGAGGCGGACCCGGCCGCCGCGGTAGGCGGCGACGTCCTCGGCGGAGGTCTCCAGGTTCTGCTGCACCGTGGTGAGCCGGCCGCCGCCGTCGAGGTCGACGAGGAGCCGGGTGGTGTCCCCGAGGTAGACGACATCGGCGACCACGCCCGTGACGGTGGTGTGTTCGGGCTCGTCCGCCTCCGCGGACTCCTTCAGGACGCGGATCTTCTCCGGGCGGATGTTGTAGACGCCCTCGGCGCCGACGAGCCGCCGGGCTGCCTCTCCGTCGAGCAGGTTGGAGGTGCCGACGAAGGCGGCGACGAAGGGCGTCGCCGGGCGTTCGTAGATCTCCGCGGGGGTGCCGACCTGGGCGATGCGGCCCCGGTCGAAGACGGCGATCCGGTCGCTCATGGTCAGCGCCTCCGCTTGGTCGTGGGTGACGAACACGAAGGTGATCCCCACCTCCCGCTGGATCGCCTTGAGTTCGCTCTGCATCCGCTCGCGCAGCTTCAGGTCGAGGGCGCCCAGCGGCTCGTCCAGGAGCAGCACACGGGGGCGGCCGACGAGGGCGCGGGCGAGCGCGACCCGCTGCCGCTGCCCGCCGGACAGCTGGGCGGGCCGCCGGGCGCCGTAGCCCTCCAGCCGCACTTGCGCGAGCGCCTCGCGAGTACGGGCGAGACGCTGGGCCTTGGGGACCTTGCGTATCTTCAGCGGGTACGCCACGTTCTGCTCGACCGTCATGTGCGGGAAGAGCGCGTAGTCCTGGAAGACGGTGTGCACGTCCCGCTCGAACGGGGCGAGCCCGGTGACCTCCTGCCCGGCCAGCTCGATCCGGCCCGCGTCGGGCGTCTCGAACCCGGCCACGAGCCGCAGCACCGTGGTCTTCCCGGAGCCGGACGGGCCGAGCATCGAGAAGAACTCGCCGTCCCGTATCTCCAGATCGACCCCCGCGACGGCGGTCGTCTCGCCGAACGACTTGCGCAGGTCGTGCAGCCGGATCGCAATTCCCTGCATGGGGGAACCTTTCTGGCGCGCGGTACGTTGTCCGCAAACATATGAAGTCATAGTTCTCAGCTCAAGAGCCCGTTGGGGTAAAGCTTGAGTCAGCGCACGAGGTGATGGCCGTGAGACAGGAACGGATCGACGGCGGCGCCCGCAGGGCGGTGTTCAGCCCGGTGGACAACCGGGCCCGCGTGGACACCGTCGTCCGCCGCCTCGGCGACGCGATAGAACTGGGCCTCCTCGCGGACGGCGAGCAACTGCCGGGCGAGAGCGAACTCGCGGGGCAGCTCGGCGTCTCCACCGTCACGTTGCGGGAGGCCCTCATGGCCCTGCGGCAGCAGGGCCTGCTGATCACCCGCCGGGGCCGCGGCGGCGGCAGCTTCGTCTCACTGCCCGAGCTGCCCGCCGGGGACCGGCTCAGGACCCGGCTGCGCGGCTGGAGCACCGAGGAACTGCGCGACCTCGGCGACCACTGGGCCGCCCTGTCCGGCGCCGCCGCCCGGCTCGCCGCCCAGCGCACCGAACCCGAGGACCTGATCCAACTGCGCCGCACAGCCGAGGAGTTGACGCGGGCCGATGGCGCGGCGGCGCGCTGCCGGCTGTACGGCCGTTTCCATGTCGAACTCGCGGCCGCCGCCCAGTCCGCCCGGCTCACCCGCGAACAGCTCGCGCTCCAGGGCGAAGTGGGCGCGCTGCCCTGCCTCGTGCTCGCCGACGACTCCTGTCGTGAAGAAGTTGCGGACCGGCAGCGCGGGTTGATCTCCGCCGTGCAGGATGGGGACCACGCAACGGCCGGCGCGCTGGCCGAGCGGTGCGTCAGGGAGCCGGTGGCCCGGCTCGTCGCCGTACGCCTCGGACTCTGAGCGCGCCGCGTCCGGTTCCCGTCCGCTGGAGGACACGATGGGCGTCAGCCCCGAGCTAGCCGCCCCCGGCACGGAGATGGAACTGCGGGTGGCCGCGCGGGTGGGCGGCGCCCTGGAGGCCGTCTTCGACGCGGTCGCCGCCACCCGCGCCGAGGCGACGGCCTTGCTCGCCCGAGTGAGCGCCGAGGGGCGCCCGGCGGTCAGCGCCGACCTCGCCTCCCTCCGCCCCGGACTCCATCAGCGCCTCAGATGCGGCGAGTTGGTCTCCGGCGCCGGCTTCGTCGCCGCTCCGGGGCTGCTCGCCGATGTGCCCGCCTGGCTGGAGTGGTGGCAGTGCGCCGCCGGGGGCGACGTACGACCGCTGCTGCTCGACCTCGACCCCGGCCGCTCGGCGTACTCCGACTACACCCACTGGGACTGGTTCGCGCTGCCCCGCGCCACCGGACGCCGGGCGGTCGCCGGACCGTACGTCGACTATCTCTGCTCCGACGAGTACAGCCTCACCCTGTCCGAACCGGTGTACGTGCAGGGGGAGTTCGCCGGAGTGGCCGCGGCCGATGTGTATCTGCGCCACTTCGAGACCGCCGTGCTGCCGCTGCTACGGCACCTCGCGCGCCCCGCCCATCTGGTGAACGCCCGCGGCCGCGTCGCCGCCTCCGCGGACCCCGCGCATCTGGCCGGCTCCCTCACCAGGGGACCGGACTTCGGCGAACTGCTGCTCGGGGAGCACCGGACCGGCGTCCACGAGGGCATGCGTCTCGTGCCGTGCCGGGGGGTCCCGCTGGTGCTCGTACTGGCCTGAGACGCACAGGAGTCGGGCGGCTCAGTCGACCGGCCAGGTGTGGACCGGGGCGTTGAGGTGCATGTAGTCGATGTACAGCTCCGTCATGCGCCGCAGTGCCTCGTGCCGGGAGCAGTGCGCGGTGCCGATGATGTGGTGGAACATCTCCTTCTGCCACACGGCGCCGTTGCGGGCCGCCACACAGCGCTGCTCGATGATGCCGAGCAGCGGCTCCCGCCAGGCCGCGTCCATCCCGGAGTGCTCCAGGCCGCGGTGGGCGAGCGGCAGCAGCCGGCGCAGCACCAGTTCGGGCGCCGTGACCTCGCCGGCGCCGGGCCAGTACAGCAGCGCTTCCATGCCGTGCCGGGCGGCGCTGTGCAGATTCTCCTCGGCGGCCTTGAAGGACATCCGCGACCACACCGGCCGGTCCTCCTCGACCAGCGCGCGGGTGAGCCCGTAGTAGAAGGCGCCGTTGGCGAGGGTGTCGGCGACGGTCGGCCCGGCGGGCAGCACCCGGTTCTCCACGCGGATGTGCGGCCGGTCGCGGAAGACGGCGTAGACGGGGCGGTTCCAGCGGTAGATCGTGCCGTTGTGCAGGGTGAGTTCACCGAGCTCGGGCACGTCGCCGCGGTCCAGCGTCTCCACCGGGTCCTCGTCGTCGCACAGCGGGAGCAGTGCGGGGAAATAGCGCACGTTCTCCTCGAACAGGTCGAAGACGCTGGTGATCCACCGCTCCCCGAACCACACCCGCGGCCGTACGCCCTGCACCTTGATCTCCTGCGGGCGGGTGTCCGTGGCCTGTTCGAACAGCGGTATCCGGGTCTCGTGCCACAGCTCCTTGCCGAACAGGAAGGGCGCGTTCGCCGCGAGCGCCACCTGGACGCCGGCGATGGCCTGCGCCGCGTTCCAGTAGCCGGGGAACTCCTCCGGGGAGACCTGGAGATGGAACTGGGTGCTGGTGCAGGCGGCCTCCGGGGTGATGCTGTCCGCGTAGGTGCGCAGCCGGTCCACGCCGTCCACCTCGATGCGCAGGTCCTCGCCGCGGGCCGCGAAGAGCTGGTCGTTGAGCAGCCGGTAGCGGGGATTCTCCGACAGCGTCTCCTCGCCGATGTCCGCCTGCCGCAGCGTGGGCAGGATGCCGACCGTGATCAGCCGGGCGCCGACCGTGCGCGCCCGTTCGTCGGCGTGGTCCAGCGCGGCCCGTATCTCCGACTCCCAGGCGTCCGGCCCGCCCGCCGTCAGCCGTCTCGGCGGCACATTGATCTCCAGGTTGAAGCGGCCCAGCTCGGTGGACCACGCCGGGTCGGAGATCGCGTCCAGCACATCGCTGTTGCGCATGGCGGGCTCGGCGTCGTCGTCCACCAGATTCAGCTCTATCTCCAGGCCGACCTGCGGCCGCTCGGCGTCGAACCGCGCCTCCCGCAGCATCTTCGCGAACGCGTCCAGGCACTCCTGCATCTTGACCCGGTACCGGCGGCGGTCCTCGCGGGTGAACACGAGCGCCGGGACGTCACGCCCCATCGCGCCTCCAGGGTGACCCTCGTCGGACGGTCTCATCGTCGGACAGTCTCATCCCAATGTCGCACCATCGGTGGGGGGCCACCACGCGGCCCCCCGGCGGGGGCCACGGCGCGGCTCTTGGGCGGGGGCTCCCGTGCGGTCCACCGGCCGGGGCCCCGTGCGGTCCATTGGCCGGGGCCATGATGCGGCTTGTCAGCTGGGGCCACCGTGCGGCCCCGCGGCGGGGGCCACGGCGCGGCTCTTGGGCGGGGGCTCCCGTGCGGTCCATCGGCCGGGGCCAGGACGCGGCTCGTATGGCCGGGGCCACCATGCGGCCGCGGGCCAGCTCGCCCCGGCCGGAGGTGCCCGCCGGGGTTGAGGTCCCGCGACGCTGGTTACCCCGGAGCGTATGAACGAGGAAAAGCCACTCGCCCTGGTGACCGGGGCGTCCAGCGGAATCGGATACGCACTGGCCAGGCAGTTCGCCGAGCACGGCTACGACCTGGTGATCAACGCGGAGGACGGCCGCCTGGACCAGGCGGCGGGGCGGCTGCGGGAGACCGGCGCCGAGGTCCGCGCCGTACGGGCCGACCTCCGGGACGCGGACGGCGTGGACCGGCTGGTCGAGGCGACGAGCGGCCTGGACATCGACGTCGCCGTGCTCAACGCCGGGGTCGGGCAGGGCGGGGCCTTCACGGACACCGATCTCGCCGACGACCTCTCCGTCATCGACCTGAACGTGACCTCGACCGTACGGCTCGCCAAACCGCTGCTGCGCGGCATGGCCCGCCGCGGCACGGGCCGGCTCGCGTTCACCTCCTCGATCGCGGCGACCGCGCCGGGCCCCTTCCAGCCCGTGTACAACGCCTCGAAGTCGTTCGTGCAGTCCTTCGCCGAGGCGCTGCGCGAGGAGGTGAAGGACACGGACGTCAGCGTCACCGCGTTCCTGCCCGGACCGACGGACACCGACTTCTTCCGCCGCGCCGACCTCGGCGACACCAAACTCGGCACCATGGAGAAGGACGACCCGGACGACGTCGCCCGGCAGGCGTACGACGCGATCACCCACGGCCGCGGCTCGGTCGTCACCGGTTCCCTGAAGACCAAGGCCCAAGGCGCCGCCAACAAGGTCCTGCCGGACAGCACCAAGGCCGCCATGCACCGCTCGATGACCGAACCGGGGACCGCCGAGGACGACGAGGGCCAGTAGCCGGCGCGTCGGTCCGTGGGCGGCACCCGGCCGGTCCGTCTCGATGTGTCACCCGGTCGGTCCGTCTCCGTTGGCCGCCGGGCGGGCGGCGACGCAAGGTCTGAACGAGATCTTCGGTCGCCGCGGCCGCCCCGGCGCGTCACGGCATTTCCGCACGCTCGCGGTACGCCCCCTGCGTGCCGCGGCGCCCCAGACCGGCCCCCGCCACACCGCCGACGCGTCGGCGCTGCCGGTGGGGGTCGAGCCGGGGCGGGGAACGTTTAATCCATGCGCTCGGGTAGTTCCCCGCCCCTCCGCTGCTGATCCGTGCCTCTGCCTCTGCCCGGCCCCTCCGCTGCTGATCCGTGCCTCCGCCTCCGCTCCGGCCCTCCTTGCCTGCCCCGCGTCCTCCTTGCCTGCCCCGCGCGTCCGGGCGAACCCCGCCCGTCACACACGCCCCACCCGCCTCCGGCACCGGCGTTTCGGCCACGCCCGCCCGCGCGGGAGCCCTTGCGCCGCCGCGACCGCCCGTTCGAGGCCCCCGGATCACGGGCCGCCGCTTCGTCCGGAATCGAGCGCGTTCGAATCGTTCTCCCCCTCGTTGAGCCGGGCACCACCGGACCACCCTGAATGCGGTGCCGACCCCGAGGAGGTACGCAGGTGACCGTGACCGACGCCTCGACCGAAAGCTCCCCGACACCCCCACCGCCGGCCACGATCGGCTACGAGGGGGAGTACGGCAAGAACCCGCTGGAAGAGGCCAGTTTCCGTACCATGTGCGGCCGGCTGCCCTCGGTGCTCGGCCGGACCGCGCGCATGGCCTGGGCGGTGGACCGCGCCGGTGTCGTCCTGCTCCTCGGCTGCCAGCTCGTCACCGGCGTCGCCGCCGCCCTCGTCCTGACCGCCACCTCGCGGGCCATGACCCACATCCTCGGCGCGGGCCCGGTGTCCGAACGCCTGCACGGGGCGCTGCCCGCCCTCGCGGTGGTCACCGCGGCCGCCGCCACCGGCCGGATCAGCTCGGCCCTCGCCTCCTACGCCGACGGCCGGATCACCCCGCGCCTGGTCACCGAGGCCGACGTGGCGCTCGTCTCCGCCGTCTGCCATGTGGAGGCGTCGGCCTCCGGCGAGGACGGCTTCGCCGACCGGCAGGAAGCGGCGGAGGTCGGCGTCACCCGCACCACCACCATGGTCAAGGACGCCCAGCGGTTCATGGCCGCCCTCGTCCGCATGATCGCCGCCGGCGGTGTGATCACCGCACTGCACTGGCTGATGCTGCCGCTGTTGCTGCTGGCGGTGCTGCCCGCCGGCCTCGGGGCGGTGCTCTCGGCCCGCGTCGACTACGAGACCCACTACCTCAACCTCGCCGACCGCAACGTACGCGGCATGATGCGCTGGTGGGCCGCGTACTCCCGGCACGGCGACGAGGTCCGCGCGAACGGGATGACCGGTTACCTCGTCTACTGGTACCGCGCGCTGTCCGAGCGGATCGACCGGCGCGTCCTCCAGGCCGCGCCCCGCATGCTCCGCATCGTCCTCGCGACCTCCGCGCTCGGCGGCCTGTTCCTGCTCGTCACCTGGGCCGCGCTCGCCTGGCTCGCGATGACCGGGCGGGTGGCGCTGCCCGTCGCCGCCACCGCGGTCGTCGCCGTCCAGACCACGCTCGGCGCGCTGACCCAGGTCGTGCAGAACGGCGCCGCGCTGTTCCACACCTCCCTCTACCTCGCGGACATGCGCTCGTTCCTCGACCTGGCCGCCGAACGCGCCCCGAAACGGGGAGAGTCGATGATTCCCGAGGAGGTCGAGGAGATCCGCCTCGACGGGGTGGTGCACCGCTACCCCGGCAAGGAGGAGCCCGCCGTGGACGGCGTCTCCCTCACCCTGCGCCGCGGCGAGATCCTCGCGATCGTCGGCGAGAACGGCTCCGGCAAGTCCACGCTGACCAGGCTCATCACCGGCATCCTCCTGCCGGACAAGGGCAGTGTCCGCTGGGACGGCCTCGATCTGGCCGGCGCCCGGCCCGAGTCCGTGTGGTCGCGTACCGCGCTCGTGCCACAGAACTTCGCCTGCTGGCCGCTGCGCACACGGGAGAACATCACCCTCGGCCAGCCGCGCACCCACGACGACGGCCCGGTCTGGCAGGCCGTGGACGCCGTCGGCATGCGCGAGGCGATCGAGGGGCTGCCGCACGGGCTCGACACCCTGCTCGCTCGGGAGGTCTACGGCGGCGTCGAGCTGTCCGGCGGCCAGTGGCAGCGGCTGGCCTGCGCCCGCGCGCTGTACCGCCGTACCCCCCTGCTCATCCTGGACGAGCCCACCTCGCAGATGGACCCGCGCGGCGAGCACCGTATCTTCCTGGAGATCAAGCGGATCGCCGCCCGCCGGATGACGATCGTCGTCACCCACCAGCTGGAGAACACCCGCCTCGCGGACCGGATCGTCGTGATGCGGCGGGGACGCATCGTGGAACAGGGGCACTACGACGAACTCGTGGCGGGCGGCGGGCTGTTCGCCGAACTCGTCGCCCTGGCCAAGGACCGCTGACGCCCCGGCCGGGTCCGGCTCCGGTGGTACTCCCTGGACAGTGGCCGGCCGATCACTTAGCCTCGCTGTCCAGAAATGGATTTTGAGACCAAAGCGTCTCGGGGGAGGGGCCGGCGGATGGACGGTGCGGCGGCGGACGAGCATCTCGTCCGGGAGGCCGAGAAGATCGCCGTCGCCCTGGGCCGGATGTTTCCGGGCCTGTGCGAGGTGGTCCTGCACGACCTGCGGGACGCGGACCGCTCGATCCGGGCCATCGAGAACAACCTGTCGGGCCGTCAGGTGGGCGATCCGGCGACCGAGTTGGGCCTCGGCCGCATCGCCGACCCCGCCTTCCCCGATGTCGTCCAGAACTACCCCAACCGCTTCCCGGACGGCCGCCCGGTGAAAAGCACGTCCATCGGCATCAAGAACGCCGAGGGCCGGTACATCGCGGCGCTCTGCCTCAACCTCGACGTCTCCGTGCTGTCGCCCGTCACGCTCGCCCTGGCCAACCTCGTCGCCACCGACAGCGGACACGGCGACCAGCCCCTGGAGACGCTGCGCGACCGCCACGCACGCGAACTGCGCCGCGCGGTCGAGGAGTTCGCCGCCGAGCGCGGCGCCCCGCCCCGGTCGCTGAGCCGGACGGACAAGAGGGCACTCGTGCGACAGCTCAACCGGGACGGCTACTTCGAGTCCCGCGACGCCGCGCGGACCATCGCCGACCTCCTCGGTGTCTCGCGGGCGACGATCTACAACTACGCGAAACCACCGTCGGATCCGCGGTGAGCCGACGGTCCTTCTCCGGGCCCCGGAGGGACCGGCACGCACCCGGCCGAAGCAGCAGCACCGACCAACACCCGGCAAAGAAAGAGGACTTCGCCATGCCCGGCGCCGCCGACCTGCCCGTGACCCTCGACGACATCCGCGCCGCCGCCGCGCGCATCGGGGGCTTCGTCCACCGCACCCCGGTCCTCACCTCGCGCACCCTCGACGAGCGGGTGGGCGCACGGGTGTTCATCAAGTGCGAGAACCTCCAGCGGATGGGCGCCTTCAAGATCCGCGGCGCCTACAACGCCATCGCCCGGCTCGCGCCCGAGGAACGCGCCAAGGGCGTCGCCGCGTTCTCCTCCGGCAACCACGCCCAGGCCACCGCCCTCGCCGCCCGTGAACTGGGCATTAGCGCCGTCATCCTGATGCCCGAGGACGCCCCGCGCTCCAAGATGGAGGCCACCGCCGGATACGGCGCCGAGATCGTCACCTACGACCGCTACACCCAGGACCGCGTGGCGCTCGGCACGGCCCTCGCGAAGGAGCGCGGCCTGACCCTGATCCCGCCCTACGACCACCCGGACGTCATCGCGGGCCAGGGCACCGCCGCCCTCGAACTCCTGGAGGAGACAGGCCCGTTGGACGTCCTGCTGGTGCCCGTCGGAGGCGGCGGGCTGATCGCCGGCAGCGCCGTCGCGGCCAAGGGGCTGCACCGGGACATCCGGGTCGTCGGCGTGGAGCCGGAGGGCAGCGACGACACCAAGCGGTCCCTGGAGAGCGGCAGCCGGGTCGCGGTCCCCGTGCCCCGCACCGTCGCCGACGGCCAGGCCGTCGCCGTCCCCGGCGAGCTGACCTTCGCGATCAACCGGCACCTGGTCGACTCGGTCGCGCTGGTCGGCGACGCCGAGATCCTCGACGCCATGCGCTTCGCCTTCGACCGGCTGAGGACCGTCTTCGAACCCAGCGGCGCCACCGGCCTGGCCGCCCTCCTCGCCGGGCGCGCCGGCGACCTCCCGCCCCGCGTCGGCGTCATCGCCTCGGGCGGCAACATCGACACGCGCCGCTTCGCGGAGCTGCTCGGCGGCTGAGCCGTGCCGGTGCCCCGCCGCCCGGTCGATTGTCAGTGCCCCCGCCTACGGTGTGATCAGTGAGGACCTGCGGGGCGGCCGCGGGTCCGCTGTGGGGAGGGGTGTGCCATGTCTGCGGTGACCGCGGAGACGACGTATCTGGAGCTGTCGCAGGAGGGCGGCGGCGCCCACAAGTTCTACGAGGTGCGCGTCGAGGGCCTGGTGGTCACGGTGCGGTACGGCAGGATCGGCGCCGGCGGGCAGACGCAGACCAGCACGTTCCCGACCGTGGCGAAGGCGCGGGCCGCCGCGGCGAAGAAGGTGGGGGAGAAGGTCCGCAAGGGGTACGCCCCGGCGGTGCCGGGCGGCCGGGCCCCGCGGCCGGTGACCCGGCGCGAGGTCAGCTCGGCCCCGTCCACCGCGCGCGCCGTGGCACCGGCGCTGTGGCGGTTCCGGACCGGCTCGGCGGCGTTCGGCATCCATGTGGACGACGACCACTGCTGGGTCGGCAACCAGGAGGGCGACGTCTACACCCTGGACCACGAGGGCACCGTACTGGCCCGCTTCGGCCTGCCGGACGGCGTGAAGTGCCTGGTCGCCGACGACTTCTGGATCTACGCGGGCTGCGACGACGGCAAGGTGTACGACCTGTCCGCCAAACTGCCCTTCGCCGCCTACGACATCGCCGCCGACGTCGACATCTTCTGGCTGGACATCCACGAGGGCGTGCTCAGCGTCTCCGACCGCGCGGGCCGGCTCACCGTCATCGACCACGAGGACGAACACCAGTGGGCCCGCCGCAGCGGGGGCGGCAGCGGCTGGATGGTGCGTGCCGACGACCGCGCCGTCTACCACGGCCACCACCAGGGCGTCACCGCCTACCACCCGGACGGCGGCGGCGAGTTGTGGCACACCGACACCCGCGGCGGGGTGCTGTTCGGCTGGCAGGAGGCCGACGCGGTGTACGCGGGCACCGGGCACCGCGTGGTGCAGCGGCTGTCGAAGGCGACCGGCGCGATCGAGGCGACGTACGCCTGCGACAGCGCGGTGTACTCCTGCGCCACCTCGCCGGGCGGCCGGTTCGTCTTCGCCGGTGACTCGGCCTCGTCCGTGTACTGCTTCGACCGCGACGGCACCCGGCTGTGGAAGCTCGGCACGGGCAGCGGCTCCGCGCTGTCGATGCAGTACCGGGACGAGCGGCTGTATCTGGTGACCACCGACGGCTTCCTGGTGTGCGTGGACGCCGGAGAGTCCGCCATCGGCGCGGCCCAGCAGGGCTCGGTGCCGGTCGTCCGCGACGTCAAACTCGCCGCCGCCCTTCCCGCGTACGCCCCGGCCACCGCCGTCGAAGCGGTCGCCACCGTCGCTCAGGCCCCGACCGGTTCCGTCGTCGTGGAATGCGTCCAGGAATCCGGCCGCCTGCGGGTCCACGTCGTCTCCGGCGGCTACGACCCCTCGTGGAACGTCCAGTTCCCCCGCGCGATACGCGTGCCGGGCGCCCGCTACGTCGTGGACGCCCTGCACCCCGCGGCGGGCGGCTTCTACCGGGTGCGGGGGGACATCCGGCGGCTGGTGTGAGGACGCCGCCGGACCTCGGAGGCCGTCAGCGCAGTACCCCTTCCACCATCACCTCCCGCGCCACCCCCAGCGCCGCCTCCCGGTCCTTTGGGACCAGGCCGATGCGGGTACGACGGTCCAGCAGGTCGGAGGCGTCCAGTGCGCCCTCGTGCCGGGCCGCCCACACGAGTTCGGCGCGGGTGACCGGATGGCCGGGCAGCACGGGCGCGGCGAGGGCGGGGTCCTTGGCGGCGAGGGCGTGGACGGCCAGGGCTTCCGTGCCGTAGCGGCGGACCAGGCGCCCGGGCACCGGCAGGGCGCGCAGCCGTCCGGGCGCGGCGGCACCGACCAGCGGCAGCCCGGCCGTGGGGGACGGGGGTACGGAGAGCCCACCGGCCGCGGCGGCGGCGTCCACGGCGTCCTGGGCCATCCGGCGGTACGTGGTGAGCTTGCCGCCGACCACCGTGGTCACCCCGTCCGGCGAGGTCAGCACCGCGTGCCGGCGTGAGAGGTCGGAGGTGCGGGTCGTCGCGGCGCCGTCCCCCGACAGGTCCAGCAGCGGCCGCAGCCCGGCGAAGGCGCCGACGACCTCGTCACGGGCGACGGGCACGTCCAGGGCCGAGCCGAGCACGTCCAGCAGGAAGCCGATGTCCGTCTCCGGCACCTCCGGCACATCCGGGACGCCCCCCTCGACGGGCTCGTCGGTGAGGCCGACGTACACCCGGCCGTCCCCCTGGGGCAGCACCAGCACGAAGCGGTTGGTCTCGCCGGGGATCGGGATGTGCAGCCCGGCCGGCAGCTCCCCGAGCCGCTCGGAGCGCAGCACCAGATGCGTGCCGCGCGAGGGCCGGATCCGGATGCCGTCGACCAGGCCGCCCGCCCACACCCCGGCGGCGTTGACCACCACACGGGCCCTGATTTCGCCCTCCTCGCCGGTGAGTTCGTCACGGACGCGGGCGCCGCCGCCGGTCAGCTCCAGCACCCGGACGCGGGTCAGCACCCGTGCCCCGTGCGCCGCCGCCGTACGGGCCAGCGCGGTCACCAGCCGGGCGTCGTCGGTGACCCGTCCGTCCCAGGACAGCAGTCCGCCGCGCAGCCCGGCCCCGCGCACCGCGGGCGCCAGGTGCCGCGCCTCCGTCGCCGACAGCCGGCGCGGCGCGGGCAGCACCTGGCGCGGGGTGCGCGCGGCCAGCCGCAGCATGTCCCCGGCCCGCAACCCGGCCCAGGCGACGGCCGCCTGAGCCGTCGACACCATCGGCGTCAGCGGCAGCACGAACGGCTGCGCGCCGACCAGATGCGGGGCGGTACGGGTCATCAGCACCCCCCGCTCCACCGCGCTCTCGTGCGCCACGTCGAACTGCGCGGACGCCAGATAGCGCAGCCCGCCGTGGATGAGCTTGGAACTCCAGCGCGAGGTGCCGAAGGCCAGGTCGTGGGCGTCCACCGCGACGACGTCCAGACCGCGGGCCGCCGCGTCCAGGGCGACTCCGGCCCCGGTCGCGCCGAGTCCCACGACCAGCACGTCGGCCACCCGCCCCGCCGCCTCGGTCAGCTCACGGGCCCGCCGGGCCGCGCTGAGGGACGAGCCGGGTACCGCCTCGGTGTGACTCATGGCCTGAGGATCCTCTCCAGGAGGGTGCGCAGCTCGCCGAGGAAGGCGGCGGAGTCCAGCTCCGGATCGTCCTCGTCGGTCATCGTGCGCAGGGACAGGGTGAAGGACTGCACCGTCAACAGCAGGGCGCGCGCCTGGCGTTCGGTGTGCGCGCGGCGCACGGAGCCGTCCGCGTGGCCCTCGCGCAGGCTCTCGGTCAGCAGCCCGAGCAGCGCCAGCTGGCTCGCCCCGCGCCGGTCGAGCACATAGGGGAGCAGCAGCTCCGGATCGACGTCGACGATCTTGCGGAACAAGGGGTGCGCCCGGAACGCCTCGACGCCCGCCACCAGCCCCTCCACGATCCGGGTGCGCGTGTCGAGGCCGGGCGCCGGCTCGGGGATTGCCCGGCCGGCCACGTCGATCCACTCACGGGTCATCAGATCGCCCACCAGCGTGCGCAGATCCGGCCAGCGCCGGTACAGGGTCATCCGGGAGACACCGGCGCGGCGGGCCACGTCGGCGAGGGTCGTGCGGCGGACCCCGACGGCCAGCACGCAGTCGCGCACCGCGTCGAGGATCGGATCGCTCTCCGCGTCTTCCGTACCGTTGTGACGAATAGGCGTCATGTGTAACAGTGTAACGCCCCCGAGTCGGGCGGGCGCCGGACCGTCGCCGTACGGCCCCGGACACCGCCCGGACCGAGCACACCGACCTTTGTGAGGACGACCGTTCAATGGACATGCTGTGGAACGGCTGGGGCGACCCGGCCAAGGCGGCACCGCTGCCCGACTCGGTGACCGGGCTGCTGCGCGACCTGCTCGGTGTCAAGCCGCGCAGCACCCCCGCGCTCGCCCTGGACGACCTCCGCCTGCCCGCTCCCACGGCCGGCTCCGCCGCCCTGGCGGCGCTCGCCGCGGCCGTCGGCGGCGCCGAGCACGTGCGCACCGACGCCGAGAGCCGCGTCCGGCACACCCGCGGCAAGTCCACCCCCGACCTGCTGCGCATCCGCACCGGCGATGTCACCGACGTCCCGCAGGCCGTGGTCCTGCCCGCCACCCACGACGAGGTCATCGCCGTACTGCGCGCCTGCGCGGACCACGCACTGGCCGTCGTCCCGTTCGGCGGCGGCACCTCCGTCGTCGGCGGACTCGCCCCCGAGCGCGGCGCGTTCGTCGCGCTCGACCTGCGCCGCATGGACGCCCTGCTCGACCTCGACCCGGTCTCGCGCACCGCCGTCCTCCAGCCCGGCCTGCGCGCCCCCGAGGCCGAGGCGCTCCTCGCCGGACACGGCTTCACCCTCGGCCACTTCCCGCAGTCCTTCGAGTGGGCCAGCATCGGCGGCTTCGCCGCGGCCCGCTCCAGCGGCCAGGCATCCGCAGGGTACGGCCGCTTCGACGAGATGGTCCTCGCCCTGACCCTCGCCACCCCCGAGGGCACCGTCGAGACCGGCCGCGCCCCCCGCTCCGCTGCGGGCCCCGACCTGCGCCAGCTGATCCTCGGCTCCGAGGGCGCCTTCGGCGTCATCACCTCCGTGACCGTGCGCGTGCGCCCCCTGCCCGAGACGAAGATCTACGAGGGCTGGCGGTTCGCCTCCTTCGAGGAGGGCGCCGCCGCGCTGCGCAGGCTCGCCCAGGACGGACCGCGCCCGACCGTGCTGCGCCTGTCCGACGAGACCGAGACCCTCATCGGCCTCGCCTCGCCCGACAAGATCGGCGCCGGTCCCGGCCCGAGCGACGCCGGGTGCCTCGCCATCGCCGGCTACGAGGGCACGCCCGAGGAGACCGCGTACCGGCGCGAGCGGGCCGCCGCCGTCCTCACCGCCTGCGGCGGCACCCCGCTCGGCACCGAGCCCGGCGAGCGCTGGGCGCACGGCCGCTTCTCCGCGCCGTACCTGCGCGACGCCCTCCTCGACGTCGGCGCCTTCGCCGAGACCCTGGAGACCGCCGCCTTCTGGTCCCGCGTCCCCGAGCTGTACGCGGCGGTGCGCACCGCGCTCACCGACACCCTCACCGCGGCGGGCACCCCGCCGCTGGTGATGTGCCACATCTCCCATGTGTACGAGAACGGCGCCTCGCTGTACTTCACCGTCGTCAGCGCCCAGGGCGAGGACCCGGTGGCCCACTGGACGCCCGCCAAGCACGCGGCCAACGAGGCGATCCTGGCCGCCGGGGGCACCATCTCCCACCACCACGGGGTGGGCACCGACCACCGCGACTGGTATCTCAGGGAGACCGGAGAACTGGCCGCCGAGGCACTGCGCGCCGTCAAGCGCCGCCTCGACCCCGACGGACTGCTCAACCCCGGCGTCCTGCTGCCCACCGACTGAGTCGCCCACCGACTGACTCGCCCACCGACTGACTCGCCCACCGACCGTCCCGTCCACCGACCGTCCCGTCCACCGACCGTCCCCATCCACCGCCTGCCCCGGAGGCACCCCCGATGCGCCAGTTCACCGCCGTCGTCAACCCGACCGCGGGCGGCTCCACCGCGGCGGCCACGCTGCTGCAGGTGGCCCGTCTGCTCAGGGAGGCCGGGGCCGGTCTGGAGACCGAGTACAGCCACAGCCTGGCCCACGCACGGGACATCGCCCGCCGGGCCGGTGAGCGGGGCCGGATCGTGCTCGCCGTCGGCGGCGACGGCATCACCGGCGGCATCGGGGGCGCGCTCAGCGGCACCGGAACCGTGTTCGGCCTCGTACCGGCCGGCCGCGGCAACGACTTCGCCCGCGCCCTCGACCTGCCGGCAGAGCCCGCCGCGCTCGCCGACATCCTGCTGCACGCCGAGCCCCGGCCCGTCGACACCATCGAGGTGGAGTCCGCCGTCCACCGGCGCGCCGTGGTCCTCGGCAGCGTCTACGCCGGGGTCGACGCGCTGGCCAACCGGCACGCCAACCACGCCCGGCTGCTGCGCGGCGCCGCCGCCTACTACGCGGGCGGCCTGCGCGCGGTGACCACCTGGCGCCCCGCCGACTACCGCGTCACCGTCGACGGCGAGGAGCACACCCACCGCGGCTACACGGTCGTCGCCGCCAACTCCCCCTACTACGGCTCCGGTCGGCGGATCGCCCCCGGCGCCCGCGTCGACGACGGCCTGCTGCACATCGTGATGATCAAGGAGGCGCCCCGCCGGCTGTTCTTCACCCTGATGAACGAGCTGAAGACCGGAACCCACATACGCCGCCCCGAAGTCCGTGTCCTGCGCGCGAAGGAGCTGCGCATCGAGGCCGCCGGTTCCGTGCCCTACGGCGCCGACGGCGAGGTGGAGGCCACCTTGCCGGTGACCCTCCGGGTGCGGCCCGGCGACCTGCCGGTGCTGTACCGGCCCGCGGACACCGCCTGACCCGTGTGCGGGGCCGCTCGCCGGGGTAGGCCAGCAGCGGACGGGGGAGCCGGACCAGGGGGAGGAAGCGCATGGAGAACGCCGTACAGGCCGTCGTCGTGTACGACGGACGGCTGCTGCTGATCCGGGAGGCGGACGGCTGGGGGCTGCCGTCGGGCGCCGGGCAGCCCGCCGAGACGGCGCAGGCCACCGCCGCCCGCGTGGTCTACGAGACGACCGGCTACCTGGCCGACGGCTCCCCGGCGCTGGACGGCACCCCGGCCGTGCCCTGCCAGCTCCTCAGCGAGGACCCCTCGGACGGCGCCCGGCTCGCCCCTGAGGACATCCGCTGGACGCCGGTCGAACAGACCGCGGCCATCGCGCTGCCCGCGGCCGTGCGCGACTACCTCGCCGGGCACACCCCCGTGTGACCCCTCGGCCGCGCATCAGGCACCCCCTTCGAGGAACCGCCGGCGGTCCACGACCGCCCGGTCGATCTCGCCCCCCGCGACCGGCAGGCCCCGCCCGTCCACGGCCCGCACCGCGAAGGTCAGCCGCCCCGCGCTCGTCCGGGCCGGGGGATCCGCCGTCACCTCGACCCGGCCGCCGACGGGCGTCGCGCGCAGATGCCGCACGCGTACGGCGGTCCCCACGGTGGTCTCGCCCGGACCGGTGAACGGCGCGGCGGCGCGCACGGTCGCCGCCTCCAGCCATGCGCTCAGCCGGGGCGTGCCGAGCACCGGCACCTCGCCGCTGCCCAGCGCCCGCGCGGTATCGGCATCGGTCACCCGGTGGACTTGAGACACCTGGTCGCACATCCCCTCACGCTATGCGCCCACCGGCCCGCCGACCTGCCGAGCCCGCGGGGCCGCGCCATGCTGGAACGGTCCGGCTCCGTCCCGTACGAGGAGGCAGGACCCGTGCCCGAGTCGCAGCCCGTCGTCGTCCCGCCCGCCAGGGCCGCCGTGTTCCTCGTCGTCACCGTCGACCAGGGCGGCGAGGACACCGTCCGGGACCTGTTGCAGGACGTGTCCGCGCTGCGCCGTTCGGTCGCCTTCCGCGCCCCGCCCGAGGAGCTGAGCTGCGTCGTCGGCATCGGCTCCGCCGCCTGGAGCCGCCTGTTCAGCGGGCCCCGCCCCCGCGACCTGCACCCCTTCAGGGAGCTGAACGGCCCCCGCCACCACGCCCCCGGCACTCCGGGCGACCTCCTCTTCCACGTCCGCTGCCGCCGCATGGACCTCTGCTTCGAACTGGCCCGCCTGTTCGCCGAGCGGCTCGACGGCGCGGCCACCGTGGTGGACGAGGTGCATGGCTTCAAGTTCTTCGACGAACGCGATCTGCTCGGCTTCGTGGACGGCAGCGAGAGCCCCGAGGGCCGGGTCGCTGACGACGCGGTCTTCATCGGCGACGAGGACCCGGACTTCCGCGGCGGCAGCTATGTGACCGTGCAGAAGTACCTGCACGACATGAAGGGCTGGAACGCCCTGCCGGTCGAGGAGCAGGAGAAGGCCATCGGGCGCACCAGACTCGCCAACATCGAACTTTCCGACGACGTCAAACCCGCCGACTCCCACGTGGCTCTCAACACCGTCACCGACGAGCACGGCGACGAGCGCAAGATCGTGCGCGAGAACATGCCCTTCGGGAACGTCGCGCAGGGCGAGTACGGCACCTGCTTCATCGGCTACGCCCGCACCCCCGAGGTCACGGAGTCCATGCTGCGCAACATGTTCCTCGGCCGGGACACCGCGTCGCACGACCGGATCCTCGACTTCTCCGTGCCGGTCACGGGCTGTCTCTTCCATGTGCCGACCCTGGACTTCCTCGACGATCCCCCCGCCCGGCCTCCGCTTGCGGGCCACCCGGCGCCGGGGTTCAGTGAGTACTGACCCCCCTTGCGCGACCCCCCTTGCGCCCCTGGAGTTCTCATGTCGATGCCGTTCGGCACCCCCTTCGGTTCCCAGGACCCCTTCAGCGAACTGCTGAATCGCTTCTTCGGGATGTCGCCGGCGTCCTCCCCGCCCGCGGTGCAGCGCGTGCCGATCGGGCGGCTGCTGACGGAGTCGTCGCAGGAACTCCTCAACCTGGCCGCGCGGCGGGCCGTCGAGGACGGCACCTCGGACCTCGACACGGAGCATCTGCTGTGGGCGGCCACCAAGGTCGAGCCCTCCCGCAGGCTGCTGCTCCAGGTGGATGTGGACCCCGACAGCCTCGCGGCCGAGATCGCCAAGGTGCTGCCGCGCGAGTCCGGCCAGCCCTCCGCGCAGCCCGGCCTCACCCCGGCGGCCAAGCGCACCCTCGGCGCCGCCTACGCCCAGTCGCAGGCGGCCGGGGTGTCGTACATCGGGCCCGAGCACATTCTCGCCGCGCTGCTCGGCGACAGCGACAGCGGGGCCGCCCGGCTGCTGCGGGCCGAGGGCATGGACGCCCGCAAGCTCTCGGGCCTCGCCGAACAGGCGGCCCGCGGCGAGAACACGCCGGCCGAGCGCAAGCAGCCGGCCACCACCCTGGACGAGTTCGGCCGCGACCTCACCGACGAGGCCAAGGCCGGCAAGCTGGACCCGGTGGTGGGCCGCGCCGAGGAGATCGAGCAGACCGTCGAGATCCTGTCCCGGCGCTCGAAGAACAACCCCGTGCTGATCGGCGAACCCGGCGTCGGCAAGACCGCCATCGTGGAGGGCCTCGCCCAGCGCATCGTGGCCGGCGAGGTCCCCGACACCCTGAAGGACAAGCGGGTCGTCGCGCTCGACCTGTCGGGCATGGTGGCGGGCGCCCAGTACCGGGGCCAGTTCGAGGAGCGGCTGAAGAAGGTCATCGAGGAGGTCCAGGCCGCGAGCGGCAACATCATCCTCTTCATCGACGAACTGCACACCGTCGTCGGCGCCGGGGCCACCGGCGAGGGCGCCATGGACGCCGGCAACATGCTCAAACCCGCCCTGGCACGCGGCGACTTGCACGTCGTCGGCGCCACCACCATCGACGAGTACCGCAAGTACGTCGAGAAGGACGCCGCCCTGGAGCGCCGGTTCCAGCCGGTGATGGTCCCCGAGCCGACCGTCGAGGAGACCGTGCAGATCCTCGAAGGACTGCGGGACGCCTACGAAGCGCATCACCAAGTGCGTTTCGACGACGGCGCGTTGCTGGCCGCCGCCGAGATGTCCGACCGGTACATCACCGACCGCTTCCTGCCCGACAAGGCCATCGACGTCCTGGACCAGGCGGGCGCGCGGGTGCGGCTGCGCAGCGCCAGCCGCTCCACCGAGGTCGTCAGCCGCGAGGACCGCATCGCCAAGCTGCGCCGCGAACTCGAACAGGCCGTGTCCGCCGAGGACTTCGAGCGGGCATCGGAACTGAAGCGGGAGATCGCCGGGACGGAGGCCGAACTCGCCGGCATCGAGGAGCGCCGCGAGGGCGTCGTCTCCGTCACCGCCGCCGACATCGCCGACATCGTCTCCCGGCGCACCGGCATCCCCGTCTCCCAGCTCACCGCCAGCGAGAAGGAGAAACTCCTCAAGCTGGAGGAGGAGATGCACGCCCGCATCGTCGGCCAGAACGAGGCGGTCACCGCCGTGTCACAGGCCGTACGACGCAACCGCGCCGGCATGGGCGACCCCAACCGGCCCGTCGGCTCCTTCCTGTTCCTCGGCCCGACCGGTGTCGGCAAGACCGAACTCGCCAAGACCCTCGCCGAGTTGCTGTTCGGCGAGGAGGACCGCATGGTCCGCTTCGACATGAGCGAGTTCCAGGAGAAGCACACCGTCGCCCGCCTCGTCGGCGCCCCGCCCGGATACGTCGGCTACGAGGAGGCGGGCCAGCTCACCGAGAAGGTGCGCAGACAGCCGTACAGCGTCGTGCTGTTCGACGAGGTGGAGAAGGCGCACCCCGACGTCTTCAACACCCTGCTCCAGATCCTGGACGACGGCCGCCTCACCGACTCCCAGGGCCGCACCGTCGACTTCCGGCACTGTGTCGTCATCATGACGTCCAACATCGGCGCGCACCGCATCCTCGACCACAAGGGCGATGTGTCGCAGCTGAAGGACGAGTTGATGGACGATCTGCGGGGCCGCTTCCTGCCGGAGTTCCTCAACCGCATCGACGACATCATCATCTTCCACGGGCTCACCGAGGACGATCTGTCGCAGATCGTGGACCACCTGCTCGACCAGAGCAAGCGCCGGGTGCACGCCCAGGGCATGCATCTGGAGGTCACCGAGGCCGCGAAGAAGCTGCTCATCGCCCATGGCCACCAGCCGGAGTTCGGCGCCCGCCCGCTGCGCCGCACCATCCAGGCGGAGCTGGACAACCGCATCGCCACGCTGCTGCTGAGCGGCGAGGCCGAGCCGGGGGACACGATCGTCGCCGACGTGGTGAAGGACACCCTGCACTGCTCGGTCCGCAAGCCCGAGAGCTGACCGGCTTCCCGGCTCTCTTACGACTTCCCGGCTCTCATACGACTTCCTGGCTCTCATACGACTTCCTGGCTTTCTTACGCCTTCCGGGCTCTCTTACGAGGACGAGCCGCCGATCGACTCCACCACCGCGCTCGCGGGCCCGTCCGGGGTGTCGTACCGCACGCTGTCCCCGGCCCGGCGGCCGAGCAGCGCCCGGCCGAGCGGGCTGTCCTCGGTGACCAGGTTCTGGTCCAGCGCCTCGGCGCCCTCGCCGATGGACAGCGTCTCCACCGAGCCGTTCGCGAACCGCACGGTGACCGTGCTGCCCACCCCGACCACATCGGTGCGCGCGGGCCCGGCCTGATCCGCCTCGTGCAGCCGCTCGGTGATGTCCGCGATCCGCCGGTCCAGCCGGTCGAGCTGGTCCACCCGCTGCAACTCGTCGGCCTGGTCGGCCTGGTCGCCCACGTCGGGATTGTCCTTCAGCGTCCCGGCGACCATCCGCCGCTCCTCCCGCAGATCCGCGAGCTCCTGCTCCAACGCGCGCCGCGCCTCGGCACTGATCGGTTCGGGGCCACCGGTCATGACTGCTCCAGTCGACGTCGGTATACGGCTCGATGAGGCTTTGCTCCCGCATCGTAAGCGGTGGAGGCAGTCGCGGCGGTGGAGGCGGCGCACGGGCGGCAGGCCGTGGCCCGGCTCGCTAGGGATGCGGCTTCCTCCCGTCGGCGAGCATGGCGACGAACCGGGCGATGCGCGCCGCCCTGGTCTCGGGCTTCTTCGCCTCCTCGATCCGGTGCAGGACGGAGTAGCGGTTGCGGCTGTCCAGGGTGGTGAAGAACGCGGCGGCCGCCGGGACGGCGTCCAGGGCCGCCCGGAGGTCGTCGGGCACGGTGGCCGCGCGCGGACCGGCGTAGGCCGCCGCCCAGCGGCCGTCCGCGCGGGCCCGTTCCACCTCGCGCAGCCCGGCGGGCCGCATCCGGCCCTCCTCGATGAGGCGTGTCGCCTTCTCCCGGTTGACCTGGGACCACCGGCTGCCGGGCCGCCGGGGGGTGAAGCGCTGGAGCCAGTGGCGTTCGTCCAGCTTCCGCTTCTGGCCGTCGATCCAGCCGAAGCAGAGCGCCGATTCCAGCGCACCCTGGTAGTCGACCCCGCCGGGTCCGGCGACGCCCTTGCGGGCGAGCTTCAGCCAGACCCCCGTGACCTCCGCGTGGTTGTCCTCCAGCCACTTCTCCCACTCCTCGGGGGTGGCGAAGAAAAGCACCGGATCGGTTGTGTGGGAGGAGCCGCCAGACATAGATCTCATGAAATCCCGCCGGCGCGCGGCCGGTCAATCGGGCGGGGACGCGACCGGTCAATCGGGCGGGGACCGCGGTCAGTTCGCGTGCAGCGCGCGGTGCAGGGTACGGGTGGCCAGGTCGATGGCCGCCTGGGCGGCGTGGGTGTCGCGCAGGGCGTTGAGCATGACGAAGTCGTGGATGATGCCCTGGAACCGTACGGCGGTCACCGGGACGCCGGCCGCGCGCAGCTTGGACGCGTACGCCTCGCCCTCGTCGCGCAGCACATCGGCCTCGCCGGTGATGACCAGCGCGGGCGGCAGGCCGCTGAGCTGCTCGGTGGTGGCGCGCAGCGGCGAGGCGGTGATCTGGGCGCGGTCGGACGCGTCGGTCGTGTACTGGTCCCAGAACCACTGCATGCCGTCGCGGCGCAGGAAGTAGCCGGTGGCGAACTGGTGGTACGACGGCGTGTCGAAGTTCGCGTCGGTGACCGGGTAGAACAGCACCTGCTGGACCAGCGCGGGACCGCCGCGCTCCTTGGCCATCAGGGTGAGGGCGGCGCTCATGTTGCCGCCGACCGAGTCCCCGGCCACCGCGAGCCGGGAGCCGTCCAGGTCCTTGGTCGCGCCCTGCTCCACCACCCACCGGGCGACGGTGTAGTTCTGCTCGATGGCGACGGGGTAGCGGGCCTCGGGGGAGAGGTCGTACTCGGGGAAGACCACAGCGGCCTGTGCGCCGACGGCGAGTTCGCGCACCAGACGGTCGTGGGTGTGGGCGTTGCCGAACACCCAGCCGGCGCCGTGCACATAGAGGATGACCGGGAGGCTGCCCGAGGTGCCGGGGGGCCGGACGATCCGTGCCCGGACGCTGCCCGTGGGCCCGCCGGAGACGGTGATCCACTCCTCGTCGACCGCCGGTTTCCCGATGTCCCCGGACTGGACCTCGTCGACCGCCTTGCGGCCCTCCGCGGGCGGCAGATCGAACAGGAACGGCGGCTTCGCGGTCGCCGCGGCGAACTCGGCCGCCGCGGGCTCCAGGACCGGCTGCGGCGCTACGGCATCGGACATCGGCTCTCCTCGGTATCTCCTGGCCGCCGGACCGGTGGGCGAACGGCCGACGTTCCCACCCTGCACGTTTTGTACCGGCGCCGCACGCGGAGCGCCCGGCCCCCTGGAGCACCGGGCGGCGCCGGGGAAAAGGGGGTGATCGGATGGCGGGCCGCGCGAGAGGGTGTGCGCATGGAGTTCCTCTGCTATCACCGCGACCGGCCCGACTCGCTGCCGCTCCGCATGGCGTTGCTCGAAGATCACTGGTCCTACATGGACCGGTTCGACAAGGAGATGATCGCCCGCGGTCCGACGCTCGGGCAGGACGGCGAGACACCCACCGGCAGCCTGCACATCCTGGACCTGCCGGACGCCGCGGCCGCCCGCGCGTTCGCCTTCGACGAGCCCGGCTACCAGGCGGGCGTCTACCGGGACGTGCTGCTGCGGCGCTGGCGGAACCTGCTCGGGCGCACGATGTGGGACTTCCCCGGCGGTCCCGCCGACGGCGACCGCTACCTGGTGCTCGGCCTCGGTGCGGGCGAGGCCGCCGACCTCGCGGTCCCGGCCGGACGCGGCGACGAGCTGATCGCCTACGGCCCTCTGCTCTCCGACGACGGCACCGCCTGGCTGGGCACCGCGGCCCTGCTCCGGGCCCCCGGTCCGGCCGCCGCCCGTGCCTTGCTGACGGTGGACCGGTACGCCGGGGTCGAGGTCCACGCCTGGCGGTTCGGCGGCCGCTCGGGGTGAAGCCGCTCAGGTGCGGGACGGGGCGGGCTCCGGCCGGCGGCTCGCGCGCAGGCGGCTGACCAGGAGGGCGGTGACCGCCGCGAGGACGATCAGCGGCATCTGGTTGTACGCGTCGCGGCCGAGCAGCAGTACGGCCAGGACACAGCTGGTCAGCGGCTGCCCGGTGACGACCGTCGTGGCCGCCGAGATGCCCAGCGCGAACGCGGGGGCCGCCCCGAGCCCCGGCAGGCCCGCGAAGACCAGGCCGGTCGCCACGCCGATCAGCACCGCGGGGAAGATCGGGCCGCCGCGCAGGCTGCCCAGGCTGATGCCCCAGGCGAGCGCCTTGCAGACAACCAGCGCCACCAGCGCGAGCACCGGCCACCCCCGCGGGTTCTCGGCCAGCTGCCCGAGCGTCGTCTGCCCCGACAGCGCCGCCTCCTCGGGCGAGCGGCCGGTCAGCAGGGCGTACGCCGTCAGACAGACGCCGGCGGCCACGGCGCACACCACCGTGCGGACCGCCGTCGCCTGCGCGGAGGTCCACCGGTGGGTGCGCTCCCCGAGCCCGTGGGCCGCCGAGACGAGGACGGCGATCAGCGCGGCCACCGGCAGCCCCCACAGGAAGTCGCCCGCGTCGGGGACCGTGTCCGGCGGCACCTTCGGCAGCGCGAGGGCGCCGATCGACAGGCCGGTCCAGTGGCCGAATCCGGTGAACACGAGCGCGCCCGCCCCGCTCGCGGCAAGACAGGGCAGCAACAGCACGGCGAGCCGGGGCCCGGCGAGACCGGCGGCCTCCACGACCATGATGGCGGCCACCACCGGGCCGCCCAGGATGGTGGAGATGGCCGCCGTGGACCCCGCGGTGGCCACCACCGTCGCCGAGGCGGCGTCCGCCGGGTGCCGCCGCAGCACGCGCACCCCGAGCAGGGCGAGCGCGGACCCGACCGCCATCAGCGGCGCCTCGGGGCCGAGGGTGACGCCCAGCGGAAGCGTGAGGACGGCGGCCAGCACCACGCCCGGCAGGGCGCGGGGGCCGATGGGGTCCCCGCCCAGGCCGTGCGCCGGGACGTGCCCGCCGGCTCCCGGCAGCCGGGTGACGATCGGGGCGAGGATCAGTCCGGCCAGCGTCAGCGCGGGCAGCGGCCACCACCAGGGGGCCCGCCCCAGCCCGAGCGCGTGCGGCAGCTCCTGCCACACCTGGTGCTGGAGCCAGTGCTGGAGGCCGACGAAGAAGAAGCTGGCGAGCGCGATCGGCACACCGAGACCCAGCGAGAGCACGAGCAGCCGGAGATACCCGCGGCTCAGCAGCGTCCGCGCCGGGTCGCCGCCCGCGGAGGTCCGCTCGCCGCCGGCCGTCGAAGGCTGCCCGTCTCCCGCCGCCGGGGACCGCCCGTCGTCGGCCGGGGGCTGTCCGACCGTGTCGTTCACGCCCGTTCCACCTCCACCGCCGACGGTGCCCCGGACGGCGTTCGGCAACGCACCGGGCGGGCTCCAGCGAACGGCCGTCCGTCCCGTCCCAGGTAAGAGGCCCCGTCCGTCCCGTCCCGAGTAAACGGCCGTCCGCCCCGCCCCGCATCTCGGCGGACGCCTGTTCAGCCCAAGGCCCGGCCGCGCCGCTCAGTCGGAGGCCCCGGCCGCGCCGCTCAGTCCAGGGCCAGCCGCATCAGCGTCAGGTCGAGCCGGCGGCCGAACTTGATGCCGGCCTCCCGGACCGTTCCGGCGTGCTCGAACCCGAAGCGCTCATGGAGCCGGATCGAGGCGCCGTTGCCCGACTCGATGCCGGCGATCACGAGGTGGTGGCCCGCCGCGCGCGCCGCCGCGATGAGCGTGGTGAGCAGCGCGGACCCGATGCCGAGCCCATGCCGGCCCTCGCGGACGTAGACCGAGTCCTCCACCGTGTGCCGGTAACCCTCCAGCTCCCGCCACGGCGCGAACACCGCGAACCCCGCCACCTCGCCGTCCGCCTCGGCCACGAACGCCGAACCGCGCTCCAGATGCCGCGCCAGCCAGGCCGCACCCTCGGCGGGTGACTGCGGAACCTCCGTCCACAGGGCCGTCGAGTGCTCGATCGCGTGGTTGCGGATCGCCCGCACCGCCTCCGCATCACCGGCGCACGCCGGACGCACGGTCACCGGACGATCTCTCTCATATATTGGAAGCATGTCCAACATAGTAGATCCCCTGGTGGCGCGGATCGCGGCCCGGATCCGCGCCGAACGGGAACGGCGCGGCTGGACCCTCGCCCAGCTCGCCGACGCGTCCGGGGTCTCCCGTGCCATGATCAACCGGATCGAGCGCGGCGAGAGCAGCCCCACCGCCGTCGTGCTCGGCAAGCTGTCCGCCGCCTTCCAGCTGAGCATCGCCTCGCTGCTCGCCCTCGCGGAGGGCACAGCGCCGGGGACCGCGGAGGAAGCGGGAGCGCGCCGTCGTACCGAGGCGCCCCAGTGGCAGGATCCCGCCACCGGCTACCGGCGCCGCCAGATCACCGGCGCGCACTTCCCCGCGGAGGTCGCCGAGATCCGGCTGCCCGCCGGGGCACGGGTGTCGTACCCGGCCGCGGCCTTCGCCTTCGTCCACCAGGTCGTCTGGGTCCTCGACGGCCGCCTGACCTTCCAGGACGGCGAGCACATCCATGAACTCGGGCCGGGCGACACCCTCGAACTCGGCGACCCCGCGCCGCGCGTCTTCGCCAACACCACGGACACCGAGTGCCGCTACGCCGTCATCCTGGCCCGCGGCACCCGGCCCTGACCCGCGCCCCTCAGTCCTCGCCGTGCTGGCGGCGGATCCGGGCGGCCACCTCGTTCTGCTCCGTCTCCCACCAGGGCCGTACCCGTACCGCCTCGGCCTCGTCGGACGGTGCCTCGGCCCGCCCGGACCCGGACGCGGGGGGCGCCACCGGCGCGAGGTCCCGGTCCAGCCGCCGGTCCAGGGCCGCGGCCTGCACGCGTTCGGCGCGCGCCCACTGCACCAGGATCGCCAGCAGGAAGGGCAGTGCGACCAGTTCCGCGATGCTCAGCATGGCGCCGCCGCCGATCTGCTGGTCGTGCTGGACGTCCGGCGACCAGGCGGGCGCGTGACGCAGATACCAGGCCCCGGCGATCAGCGTGCCGTGCGTCATCACCACCAGGCCGGGCACCGCGTCGATGATGCCGTCCAGGAAGACCAGCGCCGCGCGCACCGGGTGACTGCACCACGCGGGCAGCGCCTCCTCGCGGGTGAGGACCGGTACGACGAACAGGCAGCCGGCCGCCAGCAGGTGCAGGTACATCAGCTCGTGCAGCCAGCCGACGCGCAGGGCGGTGGCGAAGTACGGCGTGAAGTAGACCGTCAGCTCGGTCCCCAGCACCAGGGCCGTGCTGACCAGCGGGAAGGTGAGCAGTCGTACGACCCGCCCGCCCATCACCCGCTGCACCCGCGCGGCGCCCTCGCCCGGCAGCGCCTCGATGGCGAGCCGCAGCGGATCGCCGAGGGCCAGGCCCAGCGGGGTGATGAGGTCCAGCAGGACGTTCTGCACCGCGGCCGGCCAGAACAGCACATGGTCGTAGACCGCGAGGCTCGACATGGTGGCCACCGCGAGGCCGCCGAGGCCCAGCACGGTGAACGCGAGGGTCCGGCCCGGCGACCAGGTCCCGCCCGCCCGGCGCACCCGCAGCACGCCCCAGCCGTACAGGCCGCCCAGGAGCGCGATCAGTATCAGCGCGGGCACGTCGATCTGCCACGACCCCAGCGCGCGTGCGAGTGTCAGCTCCGGCAGGCTCCCGGCCGCCACCACGGCCGTCGCGTGACCAGACATGGAAAAGCTTCCTCCACCTGCCTATAGGGAGCACACCGGACGACAGGTGACAGTAGCCGCTCGCGGCGCGCCCCGTCCCGGCAGGGTCGTGCCCAGCGGGCCGGGCGGCCGTGCTGAAGCGGGCGGCACGGCGCCGCAGCCGGCGGTGGCCGGCCTCGGCCCGCGGACCGGCCGCGCCCGGCCGAGTCCACCGAGATGCCCGCATCGGCGACGTGCGGGTGAGCGCGTGATCGACGCCGTCATCCAGGAAGGCGACATCGCTGCCGGTGCCCCGCTGCAAGACGATCCGCGCCCTTCTGCTCCGGACTCACCCGCGCGAACTCCGTCGCCGCCGCCTCCTCCTCGGCCGGCCCGCTCTGCGTCACGTCCAGCTCGCGCAGCACGCCCTCGCCGGGCCGCGCCGCCGGCCGGTCCGGTGTGCGGCAGGATGGGGCCGTGCCGACGAAGCCGAGCAAGACGGACCGGACGGACGGGGCGGACCGGGCGGACCGGATGGAACTGACCGAGGACGAGCTGCGGGAGATCACGGGCTACGCGGCCGACTGCGCGAGCAGAGTGCTGCACCTGTTCGAACAGGACATGCCCGCCGACCCGCGCCCCCGCGAGGCCATCGAGGCGGCACGCGCCTTCGCGGCCGGCGGACGCCGTACCCAGGCGCTGCGGCTGAGCGGCTTCGCGGCGTTCCGCGCGGCACGCGAGGCCGCGGCACCGGCCGCCGCCGATGCCGCCCGCGCGGCGAGCCACGCGGCAGGCGCCGCGTTCCTCCACCCTCTCGCCGACGCCCACCAGGTCAAACACATCCTCGGCGCGGCGGCCCACGCCGCCCGCGCACGGGAACTGGCGGCCGACGAGGACCACACAGCCGCCGCCGACGCGCTCGCGCAGGCACGCGCCCACGCCCCGGCCGCCGTCACCGCCGTCCTCGGCCGCCTGCCCGCGGCTCCGGCCGGGGGCGGGCACGTGGGGGAGTACATCCGGGGGTTGGACGCGGCGCTGCGCGAGTGAGTGGGGCACTGGGCGCCGATCGCCCCGGCGGCCCTGCGATTCAGGGCGGTTCGGGACCGGAGAGGGGACGGCTCACCCCGCCTCGCGGTGCAGTACACGCCGTGCCGCCTCGGCCTCGGCCGCCGGCGGGGAGAGTTCGTCCAGCGTGTCCAGTTCGTCGTCGGCCTCCAGTTCCCGCTCCCAGGCCGCGGCCAGCTGCTCCTGCTCGGCGCGCGGTTTCGCGCCGATGGCCGCTCGCTGGTCGGGCTCCAGAGCCGCCATGAATCGTCCGATCGCGTCCGTCGGCATGCCGTGCTCCTTGTCGCGCGGAACTGCCCCTCTCAGCCCAGCATGGCGAACGGGGCGCCCGCCCGCCTCCCGGCGGCCGGTCAGACGGTCAGCTCCGTCCGCGCCGGTGCCGTGGTGGCGAGGCCGTGCCGGATGAACCACTCCGTGCCCATCACCCGCTTCCACTCCGGCCGGGAGAGACGGGCCAGCAGACCCGGCACCGCCCCGCGCTCCACCTCGGAGCGGTGCGCCAGGACGGCGGCGATCTTCCGCTCCAGCCAGGGGCCGACATCGACCGTCGCCGTGACCTGCTCGTCCGGAACGCTGTACGCCGTCTTCCGCTCCCCGACCACCTCCCGCAGCGCCGGCACGGCCGAGTGCGGATGGGTCGCCAGATACAGGGCGCGCGGCTGCCAGGGTGCGCCGGCGTCCGGAGCGAACCGGGCAAGCCCGGCCGCCTGGACGGCGAGCACGGTCACCCGGTGCGTGTGCACATGATCCGGATGCCCCGTCACCCCGCCGTACGCGTCGTGCGTGACGACGATCTCCGGGCGGAACGCGCGGAGGTGCGCCACCAGCCGCCGGACCGCCTCGTCCAGCGGCGCGTCGCAGAACCGGGCGCGGCCCGGCGCCGACCACGGCACCCGCGCGTCGGCGTACCCCAGCAGCCGGGGCCGGCCGGCGCCGAGGATCCGCAGCGCCTCGGCCAGCTCCGCGGCGCGCCCGGTGTCCGCCGCCCACGTCGATGTGACGACCCCGGTACGGGCACCCGCGGCCGCGTGCCGGGCCAGCACCCCGCCCGCCGACAGCGACTCGTCGTCCGGGTGGGCGAACACCGCGAGCAGACTCGGCACGGACATGGACGGACCACCTTCGTCACGAGAATCCGGGGGACGGCTCACACCGACCGCGCGTACACCGACCGCCCGCCACCATACGGACGGCGCACGGTCAGCGCGCTCACCTCGAACGACATCTCGCTCGTGGCCGGGTCCGGCGGCGGGTGGTAGCGCCCGGCGCACACCGAGAGGCCCACGATGAGATGGGCCCGCCACGCCTGCCCCACGCCCCGGTGGTCCGCGAACACCGAGGCGCCGTTCAGCGACCAGATCACACAGCGCGGCCCGAACTCCGTACGCAGGTCCACCCACGCGCCGGGGCGGACCGCGTCGTCGCGCAGGTAGCAACTGGCGCTGCGCACCCGGTTGGTGAACTCCAGATGGTCGGGGTTGTCCACGTGGTACTCGAACACGTCCACCCCCTGGCCGCCGTCCCGCCAGGTCCGGATCGCCGGCCAGGCGCCGGTCTCCCGAGGCAGCCGCACCCGCGCCTCCAGCACATCACCCGGCTGCACGGTGAAACCCTCCCGGCTGCCCTCCGTGGTCAGCAGCCCCGTGTTCCAACGCCCGTCCGCCCGGCGGGTGGCCCGGAAGACCCCCGAGCGGCAGTAGCCGGGGTCGGCCACCAGCCGGTCCAGCCGGTCCTCGTCCGGATGGGCCGGGCCGCCCCCCGGAAACGCCCGCGAACGCCCCGCGACCCACTGGGCCGTGGAGGCGAAGTCCGCCGTGAACACCACATCGGACGCGTCCGGGAATCGCGGGGCGGCCGATAAGGGGTCGCCCCGCGGCGGTTCGTCCATGCTCATCTCCATGACCGATGTCTCACCGCCTGGCGGCCGGTCATGCGCCTACGCCCCGACTCTTGCCCGGATCTCCCCATCCGGGTGAACGGCCGGTATGCCCTTCCCCGGCTCCGGGGCTTGTCCAGAGGTCCGGACCAGGGGCTGCGCCGAACCGAACCCAAGCCTCCCGTACGGCTATTGCTCCGGCGCGTCGTCCTGCTCGGCCAGTCCCTCCGGGCGCCGCCCCCGCGGCTGCTGCGGCTCCGGGCGCACCGGCGTGGGCGGGACGGCACGGTCCTGCGGCGCGTCCGTGGTCACGCCGACCGGATCGCCGTAGTGGAGGATCGTCACCGGCTCGCCCTCCACCAGCCGGTACCGCACCTGCTGCGGACCGATGTCCACCTTCAGCCGGCGCCCGCGCACCTGCACCGTGAACACCACCCGTGACAGCGCCTCGGGCAGCCGCGGCGCGAAGCCGAGCACATCCGGCCGCTCGTCCTTGCCGAGGTGCCAGCGCAGGCCCCCGAAACCGGCGACGAGGGCGATCCACGTCCCGGCCAGCGAGGCGATGTGCAGCCCGTCGCGGGTGTTGTGCTCCAGGTCGTCCAGGTCCATCAGCGCGGCCTCGGCGAGATAGGCGTACGCCAGCCTGAGGTGCCCGGTCTCCGCGGCGAGCACCGCCTGGCAGCACGCCGACAGGGAGGAGTCGCGCACCGTCAGCGCCTCGTAATAGGCGAAGTTGCGCGCCTTCTCCTCGTCGCTGAACGCGTACGGGCACTCCAGCATCGCCAGCACCACGTCGGCCTGCTTCACCACCTGCTTGCGATACAGGTCGAAGTAGGGGTAGTTGAGCAGGAGCGGATAGTGCTCGGCCGGGGTCCGCTCGAAGTCCCAGCGCTGGAAGTGCGTGTATCCGGCGGACTGTTCGTGGACGCCCAGGGCGTCGTTGTACGGGATCGCCATCCGGGCCGCCGCGTCCCGCCAGGCCGCGGCCTCCTCGTCGTCCACCCCGAGTTCGTCGGCCCGGTCCGGATGGCGGATCGCCACATCGGCGGCGGCCAGCAGGTTCTGGCGGGCCATCAGGTTGGTGTAGAGGTTGTCCCGCGCGATGGCGCTGTACTCGTCGGGCCCGGTGACCCCGTCGATGTGGAAGACGCCCTCCGGGTCGTGGTGGCCGAGCGAGCGCCACAGCCGGGCGGTGTCCACCAGGATGTCGAATCCCACCCCGCGTTCGAACGCCTCGTCGCCGGTCGCCGCGATATAGCGGACCGTGGCCAGCGCGATGTCCGCGTCGATGTGGAAGGCGGCGGTCCCGGCCGGCCAGTAGGCGGAGCACTCGGCGCCGTCGATGGTCCGCCAGGGGAACGCCGCGCCCTGAAGGCCCAGTTGACGGGCGCGCTCACGGGCCGCGGGCAGCGTGCTGTGCCGCCAGCGCAGGGCGGACGCCACCGTCTCCGGCGCGGTGAACGTCAGCACCGGCATCACATACGACTCGGTGTCCCAGAAGGAGTGCCCGTCGTACCCGGTCCCGGTCAGCCCCTTCGCCGGGATCGCCCGGTTCTCGCCGCGGGCCGCCGCCTGGAGCACATGGAAGAGGGCGAACCGCACCGCCTGCTGGATCTGCGGGTCCCCCTCCACCTCGACGTCCGCACCCGCCCAGAACCCGTCGAGATAGGCCCGCTGCTCGGCGACCAGACCGTCCCAGCCGGTGCTGACGGCGACCGCCACCGCCCCGTCCACCTGGTCGCGCATGCTCGGCAGCGAACGCTCCCCGGACCAGCCGTACGCCACGAACTTGACCAGCCGCAGCGGCTGTCCGGGCGTCAGGTCCGCGGTCACCGTCAGCCGGCTGACATCGGGCTCGCACTGCGCCGACCAGCGGGTGCTCTCGGGCCCCTCCACGAGATGGTCGGCCGCCGCGCCCACCCGCTGCCCGCTGCGTTCCGTGCGGTGCACCAGACGCAGCCGGGTGTCCTCGGCGTAATGCTCCTCCGCCGTCAGCGGGGAGTCGGTCGCGGCGGCCACGCGCGGATCGCCCTCGACATGCGGGAGCTGCTCGTTGGCGATCAGCTCGGACTGGATGGCCACCGAGGCCGGTCCGTCCTCCGGCTCCACCTCGTAGACCACGGCGGCCACCGCGCGCTGGGTGAAGGACACCAGCCGCCGCGAGGTGATCCGGACCGTGCGCCCGCCCGGCGAGGTCCAGCGGGCGGTGCGGCTGAGCACCCCGGAGCGGAAGTCCAGCACCCGCTCGTGGGACAGCAGCCGACCGTAGCGCAGATCGTACGGGTGGTCGTCCACCAGCAGCCGGATCACCTTGCCGTCGGTGACGTTGATTGCCGTCTGGCCGGACTCGGGATAGCCGTACCCGGCCTCCGCGTACGGCAGCGGGTGCCGCTCGTGGACTCCGTTGAGATAGGCGCCGGGCAGCCCGTGCGGCTCGCCCTCGTCGAGGTTGCCGCGCCAGCCGACGTGCCCGTTGGACAGCGCGAACACCGACTCGCTCTGCGCGAGCACATCCAGGTTCAGCTCGGTCTCGCGCAGGGACCACGGCTCGACGGTGTAGCTGGGATGCGTGATCACGACGACTCCAGGAGTTCCGCCAGGTCGCGGACGACCACGTCGGCGCCGTGCGCCCGAAGCTGCTCCGCCTGCCCCACCCGGTCCACCCCCACCACCAGTCCGAACCGTCCCGCCCGCCCGGCCTCGACACCCGCGAGGGCGTCCTCGAACACGGCCGCCGCGGCGGGCTCCACGGACAGCCCGCGGGCCGCCTCCAGATAGGTGTCCGGAGCGGGCTTGCCACGCAACTGCCGCTCGCGCGTCACCACCCCGTCGATCCGCTCGTCGAACAGGTCCGCGATACCGGCCGCGGTCAGCACGTCCCGCGCGTTCGCGCTGGACGACACCACCGCGCAGGCCAGGCCCGCCGCGCGCACCTCGTGCAGGAAGCGGACCGAGCCCTCGTACGGCTCCACGCCGTCCTCCCGGATCCGGCGCAGCACCAGCTCGTTCTTCCGGGCGCCCAGACCGTGCACCGTCTCGGCGTCCGGCGGATCCTGCGGTGAGCCCTCGGGCAGCCGCACCCCGCGCGCCGCGAGGAACGTCCGCACCCCGTCCTCCCTGGGCCGCCCGTCCACGTACTCGTCGTAGTCCCGCACGGCGTCGAACGGCACGAACTCGGCGCCCTCCCGCCGCGCGCGTTCTCGCAGATAGGCGTCGAACATCTCCTTCCAGGCTGCCGAGTGCACCTTGGCGGTCTGGGTGAGCACCCCGTCGAGATCGAACAGACAGGCGCGTACGTGTGCGGGAAGCCGGGGCATGCTCCGAGGCTAGGAGCCGGCGGCGACCGACGGCGGGGGACACCGGCCCGGCACGCCGGAAGGCACCCGCTCGGTCGAGGCGCGCGCCGGGCGCGTGGCAGGATGCGCGGATCATGTGCGCTGACTGGTACGTCCTCATCGAGGAAGACATACGGGAGACAAGGCATCTGGAGGCCGTCGAGTTCCGGCTGCACCACTGGAAGCTGGCGGCCGCGCACCGCGTCCGGGGGGACGAGGACAGGATTGCCGCCGTGGCCGAGGACGCGGCGCTGCACTACCTGCCGGCCACCCTCGCCCGGCACGCCAAGCCGGGGGACCAGCCGGCCCGGCACGCCTTCCTCGGCCGGGACGGGTCGTGGGTGGTCCTCGTCGGGCTGCGGGGGCACCAGTGCCACATACGCGTGAGCACGGCCCGGCTCATGCATGTGCGGGAGGAGAAGGAGACCCCGCCGAAGACGCTCAAGGAGATGCTCCGCGGCGCCTGGGAGGGGCCGCCGCCCCTGGAGCGGCCCTGGTCACCGCCGGCGGAGGACTGAGGGCGGATCGAGTCGGCGGAGAGGGCAGGATTCGAACCTGCGTGGACCCCGTGAAGGATCCGACCTTGAGACGAGCTCGCCGGTCCCCGATCAACCACTCCGGGCACCTCTCCTTGCTCCCGGTCCGGGGCGGTGCCCGTTCCGTTCGCAAGAAGAGAATGGCAGCGGCCCCTGACAGGGCGCTGATGTGTCCCTGACGTGGTCAGCAACCGGGGAGCGTCCAGGGAGAGCCGGTGCTCGGCGGCGAGTTGCGGCACGACGGTGGCGGTGGAGGTCTTGGTGACACTGCCGATCCGCAGCCGGTCCGTGGTGTTCAGGGGGCGGCCTGGTGCGCAGATCGGCCACGCCGTCCGTCACGGTCCAGCGCGCGCAATCCGGCACGCGGGCCGGGCTCTTGACGAGAACGGCGGCCCCGGCGATCCGGTCCCCGGTGACCAGCCGCTGCACGGACCGGCGTACGGCCTCATGCGTGCCGCACGACCGGGCCGCGTCCGGCGGTCGGGCCGCGGCCGGCACTGCGGCGGCCGGCAGCGCGGCGAGCAGCACCACGGCGAGCAGTACCACGGCGAGCAGTACCACGGCGACGGCTCCGGCCGCGAGCGCGGCACCCCTGCGAAGTGCGCGTGAAAGTAGAGGAATTGCCATACGCACCACGGTAGAGATCGCGCACGGCGCGATCACTCCGGCCGGCCCCCGGACCGGTACGGGGGCCGGCGCCGGCCCGCGAGCGGGGGGTAACCCGAAGGCCCCGGTCGGCTACGCCGCGACGAGCGCCTTGCCGTACACCGTGGAACTGCGCCGCACCGTCATCCCGATCCGCTCGTACAGCGGCAGCGCCCCCGTGTCCGAGTGGGTCCACAGGACGCAGCTCCGCTTCCCCTGGAGGTAGAAGGCGCGGAAGGCCTCCCGCAGCAGCAGCCGCGCGATGCCCCGGTCACGGTGGTCACGGCGGACCGCGACCCGCTCGACGTACCCTTCGCCGCCGGCCGCGTCCGCCCCCGCCGCCACAACAGCGTCCGCATCCAGACCCGGATCTCCCGGATCCAGCGACAGCACCGCACCGACCAGCCGGCCCCCCGCGAAGGCGAGCCGCGACGCCGCCGGTGCGAACGTGGCCCGCCCGACCGTGTGCCGTGCCCACTCGGCGTACGGCTTGCGCCGCTGCTGCCACTCGTCGAACGCGTCCTCGGTGAGCCGGTACGCGGCCTCCTCGTCGCCCGCGCGGAACGCCCGTACCGTGATCCCGGCGGGCGGTTCCGGTACCTCCGGTTCCTCGGGCAGCGGCATCTCCAGCAGCCACTCGGTGACCATCTTGGCGTATCCGCCGGAGCGCAGCAGCGCCGTGGCCGCGAGATCGCTGTCGGAGACCGTCTGGGACAGCCGGTCTCCGCCCAGCTCCCGTGCCCGTGCCTCCGTCCAGGCGAGGAGCGCGGCGCCGAGCCCCCGGCCCCGGTGCTCGGGGTGCACATGGACGGTGGCGCGCCGCCCCCGCACCCAGCCCCACGCGGCCGGGTTCCCGCCGTGACCGGCGACCAGCACCGTGTCACACGCCGACTCGCCCCCGACCATGCCGAGATCGGCCGCGATGCGATCGGCGTCGGTCGTGGCCCGGCCGTGCAGCGCGCATTCGCACGCGGCGACCAGACGGTGCACCGCGTCGGTGTCCAAGGCGGTGGCCGGGCGGACTCGATACCCGGCCGGCCATGCTCCAGCAAGAGGATCAGCCATGGAAGAACCCTGCACCGGCACACCCCACCGGAAACAGGGGGAAGGGCCCCCGGCCGGCGGTGAGGCCGGTGGACAGGGAGGCGGCCCCCGGCTGCTGGTGATGCCGGTGACCGGGAGAAGGCCCAGGACGGCGGTGGCACCGGCCGGTAACGACGGTGGCACCGGTACGCAAGGAAGAGGCCCCCGGTCGACAGTCACGCCGGCCAGAGGCCCCTTCGCCCGGCCGGTCGTGACAGGCGTGACGCCGGCCGGGGGTTTCCTCACACCCGCTCAGGCCGTGTCAGCCGTCGTTCTCCGATGACGGCAGGTACGCGCCCGGCACGTCGTTCGGTGCGTACAGCTTCTTCTCGCCGGGGTACGGCTTGGCCCAGTTGTGGGTCTGGTACCACGTGTAGTGGTTCAGCTGGGCCGGGTTGGCGTAGTCGGGCACCGCGTTCGGCCCGGTCAGCCGCTGCTTGGACTTCCAGGTGTCCCACTGCGCCGCGAGCGGCTTCTCGGCCGCCGGCACCTTCGCGGCCGGCACCGCGGCGGCCTTCGGGTCCTGCGGCGCCGGGGTGTCCACACCGCACGACGGCGGGGTGCTCAGACCGTCGGTCAGCGAGGTCCGGTTGGGCAGCGCGGTGAACGGCGTGTAGTCCGGGTGCCGGGTGAACGCCCCGGTCATCGGGGTGGCCGCGCTGTCCTTCTGGTTCATCGGGTGGATCCCGAGGATCTGCTCGATGGTGCGGATCACGGTGATCTGCGAGTAGTAGCGGCTGTCGGTCGTGCCGTGCTGCGCCCAGGGGCTGATGATCTGGATCGGAGCACGGTGGCCGTCGACGTGGTCGAGACCCGACTGGGAGTCGTCCTCGAGCACGAAGATCGCCGAGTCCTTCCAGTACGTGCTGTGCGAGATCTCGTCCACGATCCTGCCGGTGGCGAGGTCGTTGTCCGCGACCTGGGCCGCGGCGCTCGCCGGACCACCGGTGTGGTCGCTGGAGAGCCAGAACATGTTCAGGTCCGCCGGACCGTTCTTCTCGAAGTCCTGCTTCCAGACCTGCTCCCGGTAGACGTCCGGGACACTGGTGTCGAACTTCGCGAAGCCGTGCACCGACACGTCGTTGAGCGACGGGATCGGCGAGGAGGAGTTCAGGGTGTAGGCGGAGCCCTGCCCCGTCGCGTCCATGTTCTTGGCGTCGCAGTACAGGTTCTGCCAGCTGGAGCCCGCCGGCTTGGTCAGGAACTGCTGGAACTCGCCGAAGTCCCGCACCGACTTGCCCGCCGCCTGCGCCCCGGTCCACAGGAACCCGGACTTCTGGTGGCCGAGGGCGTCGTCCTCGGTGTCGTAACTGCGCGCGTACTCACCGGCGGAGGACTCGGTGTACTCCGGATCGTCCGCCTGCATCAGCCAGTTGTGGCCCTCGGCGGAGTTGGTGCCGATGTCGTACGTGTTGTCGTACAGACCGAACTGGGCGGCCATCGCGTGCTGGTTGGGCGTGACGTTCTCGCCGAACTCCGTCAGCGCCGGATCGCCGTTGCCCTGCGGCATGTCGCCGAGCACCTGGTCGTAGGTGCGGTTCTCCTTGACGATCAGGAAGACGTGCTTGATCGTCGACGGGTCGCCGAGGCGCGCCGGGACCGGCACCGGCCTGGCATTGCTCCGGCCCTTGGCGAATTGCACCGAGCCGGCGGTCCAGCCGTTCTGCTGGAAGACCTTGGAGGTCTGGGCCCGGATCACGCTGTCGTCGGGCAGCGTGAAGCGCTGCACGCTCGACGTGGTGTCGTGGGTGGCGTGCCCGGAGGCGGCGGTGGGACGCAGCGCGTCGATGCCGCGGGTGTTGGAGACCACCACCTGCTTGCCGGCGCTCGCGATCTCCGCGGGGAAGTAGTCCGTCGGCAGCAGACCGACGTAACTCACCGGCTCCTGCGGGCTGGTGTAGCGGTAGACGGCGACCGCGTCGGCCCGGCCGAGCGTCACCAGCAGGTGCCCGTCGTCGGTGAGGGTCACCGCGTCGGGCTCGTAGCCCACCGACGCCTCCGGCCACGGCTGGGTGGAGATCGTCTGGACGACCTTGTCGTTGGCCGTGCTGATCACCGAGACGTCGTTGGTCGCGGTGTTGGTGACGAACACCGCGCCCTTCCTGGCGTACAGCGCGGTCGGGTGCAGACCGACGTCGATGCTGCTCGCGGGCTCCGCCGGGTGCGCCAGGTCGATGACGCTGACCGTGCCGGTGGTGGTGGCACCGGTCTTCGGGTCGGCCGGCACCTGGGTGCCGTACGAGTTGATGGTGGTGTCGCCGGGCTTCGCCGGGCGTCCGCCCTCGTTGCTCACGTACAGCTTGTCGCCGACCTGCACCAGGCCGCGCGGGGCGTTGCCGACCGGCCAGCTCTGCTCGATGGTCCCGGTCGCCGTGTCGATGGCGACCACCCGGTTCTGGCCGTTGACCGCCGAGTACACGGTGGAGCCGTCGGCTGAGAACACCGCGGCGCCCACCAGCGCGTGCTTGGTGCCGTCCGCGGGGATCTTGATGTACGTGGGGTCGGCGACCGTGCCGTCCGCGTTCACGGTGAAGCGGGTGTAGCCGTCGGTCTGGCCGAGCCACAACTGCTTGCCGTCGGGGGAGTAGGTGGGACCCTCCTGGCCGACGTCGTTGCCCTTGATGCGCGGGCTGGACGACGCGGCGCTGCCGGCGACCTGCTGCACCTTCCAGCCGTTCAGGTCCACGACGGCCAGCGCGGCGCCGCCGTCGGTGATGGAGGCGGCGAGGTGGGTGCCGTCCGGGCTGACCGTGGACGACATGATCTTGCCGTTGTTCACGACCAGGCGCTTGCCGTACGGCGCGAGGTACTGGTCGCTGGAGATGACCTGGCCCCTGTGGGTGACCTGGCCGACCTGTTGGGTGCCGAACTGGTGCGTCTGTGCGAAGGCGGCACCGGCGGCGGCGAGCGCGAGTGCGGAGGTCCCAGCGGTCACCAGCGGTATCCGGCGGCCGAAGCGTCTGGACAGGAAGCCCCGGCGCTCCTTCTGGACACGCCTGCGGTGGCGTGTTACCTGCATGGGTTATCCCTTCGGGGTGGGGAGCAGCTCGACGTTCCCGTCGAACTGCCACAGCGGGTTCGGCGCGTCCCCCTCGGGGGTGCGCACCAGGAAGTAGCCGTTCACTTCCTTCGGGCCGTCGCCGTCCGCGACGAACCGCCCGTCTGAGGTGACGTCGAGCTGGTAGACGGCCGTACCGGTGGCCTCGACGCCGGGGAGATGCCAGGACACGACGCAGCGCCAGTCGTTGCCCGGCCCGCGGGCGGCGACCCTGTCACTGCCCTTGTCGCAGGCGGCCGTGGCCCTCAGCTGCGCCTCGGTGACGGCCGGCCGGTGGAGCTGCCGGGTCTGCATCCGGTACAGATGGGCGAAGGCGGTGGCGAGCGAGCGCTGCACCTTGCCCTGTTCGATGCCGGAGCCCGACACCCCGGTGGCCGGCGCGATCACGGCGGCCGACACGGCGAGCAGGACCGCGAGCGGCAGCACTCCCGCCGTCACCGCGCGCCGGCCCGCACCGTCGTAGCCCTGGTTGGTGAAGTCGCGCCGCAGGAACAGCGCATAGGCCAGCACGGTCGCGGTGACGGCCCAGGCGAGGCTCACCGCGACGCCGATGAGCAGCGGGCCGACCTGCTCGGGGCTGGTGAACAGGCCGTTCCAGGCGATGAAGGCGTAGCCGGGCAGCGCGAGGCGCACGGCGAGGGGCAGCGGCAGCATCTGGGCGAGCTGCATCGCGAGCGCCACCACCGCGGGCAGCAGCAGGCCCATGGGGGAGCGGCCCAGGGTCACGGAGCCCAGCAGCCCGATCCCGGCGAGGGCCAGCGTCGGCGCGAGGACGGCGACCCAGGCCAGCAGGACCCTGACGGCGGCGTCCGAGGGCGCGAGCAGCCGGCCGTCGAGGCCGACCAGCGGTTGATCGCCGACCGCCAGCAGGCCGCCGACCGCGCCGGAGACGGCCAGCCCGGCCACCAGCAGCAGGATGACGGTCAGGCTCGCCAGCGCCTTGGCGACGAAGATGCGCCGGGCCGACCGTACGACCACCAGCAGATGGCGCCAGGTGCCGAGCCGGTCCTCGGCGGCGAACACGTCACCGGCGACCACCGAGGTCAGCAGCGGCAGCGCCCAGGTGCCCGCGAAACCGAGCACCACCAGCGGTCCCGCCCAGCCTGTGGCGTGCATCCACCGCCCGAACAGCGTGTCCGAGGGCAGGGTGCTCTGCGCGCTCACCCCGGCGACGAACACCGCAGGGACGATCCAGCAGGCGAGCACCAGCAGCCGGATCCGCCACTGCGAGACGAGTTTGACCAGCTCGAAGCGGTAGCCGCGCGATACGGAGACCGGCCGGGCGGGGGCGGGGCGCTCCGCCGTCAGCGTCGCGGTCATCGGCCGGCCTCCTGCTGTTCCCGCTGTGCCTGCTGCCCGTACGGGGCCTGCTGGTCCCGCTGGTTCTGCTGGTTCTGCTGGTCCCGCTCGTCCTGCTGTTCGGTGAGCGCGAGGAAGGCGGCCTCCAACGGCGAGACCACGGGCGCCAGTTCGCGTACCGCGATGTCCGACCGCACGACGCGGTCCACGAGCCGGTCGAGCGCGGGCGCCAACGCCCGTACGACGAGCACCCCGTCGCCGTACCGCGTCCCGCCGCCCTCCATGACCCGCACGCCCGCCGCCTCGATCGCCAGCCGGCGCGCGGCCGCGGGGTCGGAGGTGATCAGCCGGTACTCCAACTCCCGGTTTTCGGAGGCCAGTTCGGCGAGCGGTCCGGAGAAGACGACCCGTCCGGTGGCGAGGATGGTCACCTCGGAGCACAGCGCCTCGACGTCGTCCATCCGGTGGCTGGAGAGCACCACGCTCGTGCCGTCCGCCGCGAGCCGGTCCAGGACCCGGTGCACATGCCGCTTGCCCGAGGGATCGAGGCCGTTGGACGGCTCGTCCAGGACGAGCAGCCGGGGCCGGGTGAGCAGGGCGGCGGCGAGCCCGAGCCGCTGCCGCATGCCGAGCGAGAAGCCGCGCACCCGGTCGTCGGCGACATCGCGCAGCCCGACCTCGGTGAGCACCTCCCCGATCCCCGCCGTGCGCGCGCCGGGCCCGCGCAGCGCGGCCAGCGCGGCCAGGTTCTGCCGGGCGGTCAACGACGGGTACAGGCCGGGTCCGTCGACGAATCCGGCCACTCCGTCAACGGCCGAAAGTGCGCGCCCGACCGGCACGCCGAGGATGTCCAGAGCGCCCGCGTCGGCGACGGCGAGCCCCAGCAGCAGGCCGAGCAACGTCGTCTTCCCGGCCCCGTTCGGGCCGACCAGGCCATGAATCCGACCCTGGGTCACCTCCAGGTCGACCCGGTCGAGCGCGACCACATCACCGAAGCACTTCGTGATCCCGCGCGCCCGCACCGCGAGCACTGCGTCCATGAACTCCTCCTTGAAGACCGCAAGGACCGTAGGCGGGTGCCGAAGAACCCTGGCAGGGAGGAGAGTTGAACGTTCCGGGAATGGGGGGCTACGGATGTACGACACATCGTGCGCGCTCCCTGTACGCGCCGCACGCCTCCGTACCCGGCCCGACCCGGACCGTGTGGCACCCCCCGCCCTCACCCGCGCGTGCGCGCGTCCGGCGCTCCCGTCCCCGACGGGCCCGGCGGCGCAGCGGTCACCCTAGAGCGCGGTCCACCCGGCAGGGGGGCCGTACCGCGATGCCCGGCCAGCGGCGCGCGCGGTCCTGGCACACAGTCTGGCCGGGTACCCTGCTCCCCCCCCCACCGCCCCGCCCGTCGTATTGCCGAAGCGTGACCGGACACCGGCGTAGAGGTGGCGTCGGCCAGGCTCTACACTCACTTGGTAGCCGCAAGCAACGGAATGTGAGTGATGATCGGCACCGAGAGCCGCAGAGGCCAGGAGGGCGCCGTACGGGTGGATGCCGTACGGGCCGACGACGCGCGCCCGGACGACGTACCGTCCGCCCAGGCGACGTCCCCGGCGACGGCGAGCACGACCGATACGGCGGCCGGAGCCGCTACGGTGAGCACGACCGCTACGGCGACCGGAGCCGTGACGATGAGCACGACCGCTACGGCGACCGGGACCGCGATCGAGGAGGCTGTGAGCGCCGAGGCAGCCGCGTCCGGCCTGGGGGCGGAGATGGTGCGCCTCATGCGGCACTTCGCCGCCTGGACGCAGCGCGCCGGCGTCGAGTGCGGGGCCGCGGACCGCGTGCTGCTGGCCCGCCTGGTGACCTACGGGCGGCGCCGCGCGACCGACCTGGCGGCGGACGTCTTCCTCGACCTGTCGACGGTCAGCCGGCAGGTGCGTTCGCTCGTGGACCGGGGGCTGGTGGAACGCCACCCCGACCCGGAGGACCGCAGGGGCTCGCTGCTCAGCGCGACCGAGGCCGGACGCGCCGCGTACCAGAGCGCCGTACGCCGCCGCGAGGCGGAACTGACCCGGCTCCTGGAGCCGTGGCCGGCCGAGGACCGCACCCTTCTCACCCGTCTGCTCAAGCGCCTCAACGACGACCTGGTGGACAGCACGTACACGAGCCTCGGTACCGGGCAGCACCCGGTGGGCGAGGCCAGGCAAGGAGATCTGCACGCATGACCATGTCCGCGTCCCCGGCCCGCGGGGGAACCCCAGCGATATCCGCGTCGCCGCCACCACCGGCCGGCCGGCTGTCGCACCGCCAGATCATGACGATCCTCAGCGGTCTCATGCTGGGCATGTTCCTCGCCGCCCTCGACCAGACCATCGTCAGCACCTCGATCCGCACCATCGCGGACGATCTGCACGGACTCAGCGCGCAGGCGTGGGTCACCACCGCCTACCTGATCACGTCGACCATCAGCACCCCGCTGTACGGCAAGCTGTCCGACCTCTACGGCCGCAAGCCCTTCTTCCTCGCGGCCATCACGATCTTCATCGCCGGCTCGGCGGCCTGCTCCTTCGCCACCTCGATGAACGAGCTGTCGGCCTTCCGCGCCTTCCAGGGCATCGGCGCCGGCGGTCTGATGTCGCTGGCGCTGGCGATCATCGGTGACATCGTGCCGCCCCGCGAGCGCGCCCGGTACCAGGGCTACATGCTCGCCATGTTCGGCTCCTCCAGCGTCCTCGGCCCGCTGATCGGCGGCTTCCTGGCCGGTCGCAGCAGCATCCTGGCCATCGCGGGCTGGCGCTGGGTGTTCCTCGTCAACGTCCCGGTCGGCATCGTCGCGCTCTTTGTCGTCGCCAAGGTGCTGAACCTTCCGCACACCCGGCGCGAGCACCGCATCGACTGGTGGGGCGCGCTCACCATCGCCATCGGCGTGGTGCCGCTGCTGCTCGTGGCCGAGCAGGGCCAGACCTGGGGCTGGACCTCCACCAAGTCGGGCGTCTGCTACGCCGTCGGCGTGGTCGGCCTGGTGGCCTGGGTGTTCGTGGAGCGGGCCATGGGCGACGAGGCGCTGATCCCGATGCGCCTGTTCCGCAGCTCCGTGTTCAGCAAGATGAGCCTGCTGTCCATCCTCATCGGTATGGGCATGTTCGGCGGGATGATGATGGTCCCGCTGTACCTCCAGATCGTGAAGGGCGTCAGCCCCACCAAGTCCGGCCTGCTGATGCTGCCGCTGATGGTCGGCATGATCGCCGGCACCATGGTGGTCGGCCGCATCATCGCCAAGACCGGCAAGTACAAGATCTTCCCGGTCATCGGCACGATCCTGCTGATCGCCGCCATGCTGCTGTTCCACTACCGGGTCCAGTGGGACAGCCCGCTGCCGGAGACCATGGCCTACATGGCGCTGTTCGGCCTCGGCCTCAGCGGCTGTATGCAGATCCTGACCCTCGCCGTGCAGAACTCCGTCGAGCCCAAGGACATGGGCGTGGCGACCGCGTCGGCCACCTTCTTCCGCCAGATGGGCGGCACCGCCGGTACGGCGATCTTCCTGTCCGTGCTGTTCAGCACCGTCGGCGACAAGATCAGCTCCGCGTTCCGGGCGGCCGCCCGCACGCCCGCGTTCCAGGCCGCCCTGCACGACCCGGCCGTGCGTTCCGACCCGGCCAACGCGCCGGTGCTGAACATGCTCAAGCACCCCGCCGCGAGCGGCAGCGGCTCGGGCGTGCTGGACGACTCCTCCTTCATCCAGCAGCTCGACCCCCGGCTGGCCCAGCCCTTCAAGGAGGGCTTCACCGACGCGATGCACGTGGTGTTCCTGTGCGCCGCGGCCATCATGGTGCTCGGCTTCCTGGTCGCCGTGTGGACCAAGGAGGTGCCGCTGCGCAAGGTCTCCGGTCTGGAGGCACGGGCCGCCGAGGCGAACGGCACCCCGGCCGAGGACGCCGACGTGAAGGACGCCCAGGTGAGCGCCGTAGCGGCGGACAGCGGCCAGGCGACCTCCGCGCCGCTCGTCGAGGACACCCCCGTCGAAGCAGCGCCGGCCGCGGGACAGGTCGTCCGCGGCCGGGTCCTCGACGGTGCGGACGCCCCGGTTCCGCAGGCGGCGATCACCCTGATCGACGTCCGCGGCCGGCAGCTCGACCGCGCGGTCAGCGGCGTGGACGGCACGTACACGCTGTCGGTGCCGGGTGCCGGTACCTATGTGCTGATCGGCGCGGCCGGTGCCCGTCAGCCGCAGGCCGTCACCGTGCTGGTCGGCGACGAGCCGGTGGTCTGCGACCTCGTGCTCACCGGCAGCAGCGCCGCGCTCGCCGGCTCCGTCCGGGACGCGGCCCGGGGGAACCCGCTGCCGGGCGCCCTGCTGGTCGCGACCGACCTGCGTGGCGAGGTGGTGACCTCCGCGACCTCCGCGGCCGACGGCGGCTTCTCGCTGGCGAACCTGGTTCCGGGCAGCTACACCCTCGCCGTGAACGCGGCGGGTTACCGTCCGGCCGCGGTGCCCGTCGAGGTGACGCCGGGTGCGGCCGAGCCGTGCGAGATCCGGCTCGAAGCCGGTGCCCAGCTGCACGGAATCGTCAGCGCCGCCACCGGCGGGCCGCTCGACGACGCCAAGGTGACGCTGCTGGACGCGGCCGGCAACGTGCTCGGCACCGCGACCACCGGGCCCGACGGCGCCTACGGGTTCACCGACCTCGATCTCGGCGAGTACACCGTGATCGCCAGCGGGTACGCCCCGGTCGCCGGGTCCGTCCGCGTGGACGCGGGCGGCACCACGGACTTCGACCTGGAACTGTCCCACGAGGACACCGCCAGGTAACGCGCTCGACGCCCTCCGGGGCACCCGGTCAGGGCCTGCGATCCCCCGCGGATCGCGGGCCCTGATGTCATGTCCGGGTCCCCAGGGGGCTGCGGCCGGGCCGGCGGACAGCCGGCGGCTGCGCCTGCCGGCAACCGCTCCCGGCAGGCGCTCAGTGCGGCGCTTGACTTGGAGAGCACTCCAATTCGTAGCGTTCCCGGTATGAGTACTGCACAGCACAAGATCGGGTCCGGCTTCGGCGCCACCAGCACCGCCGACGAGGTCCTGGCGGGCATCGACCTCAGCGGCAAGCTCGCCCTGGTCACGGGGGGCTACTCGGGGATCGGCCTGGAGACCACGCGCTCGCTCGTCAAGGCCGGCGCCGAGGTCGTCGTACCGGCGCGCCGTCCCGAGACCGCCGAGCGGGCACTGGCCGGGCTGCCCGGCGTCGAGGTGGACGAGCTGGACCTCGGCGACCTGGACAGCGTGCGCGGCTTCGCGGAGCGGTTCCTCGCCTCCGGGCGGAGCCTGGACATCGTGATCGACAGCGCCGGGATCATGGCCTGCCCGGAGACGCGGGTGGGTGACGGCTGGGAGGCGCAGTTCGCCACCAACCACCTCGGCCACTTCGCCCTCGTCAACCGGCTGTGGCCCGCCATCACACCGGGCGGCGCGCGGGTCGTCTCCGTGTCCTCGCGCGGCCACCACGCCTCCGGTATCCGCTGGGACGACGTGCACTGGCGGCGGGGCTACGACAAGTGGGGGGCGTACGGCCAGGCCAAGACCGCCAATGTCCTGTTCGCCGTCCATCTCGACAAGCTCGGCCACGACGCCGGGGTCCGCGCCTTCGCCCTGCACCCCGGCGGCATCCTCACCCCGCTCCAACGGCACCTCGCCCAGGAGGAGATGATCGAGCGCGGCTGGATCGACGAGCACGGCAACCTGCTCCACCCCGAGGCGTTCAAGACCCCGCAGCAGGGCGCGGCCACCCAGGTCTGGGCGGCGACCTCCCCGCAGCTCGACGGTCTCGGCGGCCTCTACCTGGAGGACTGCGACATCGCCGAACTGGCCCCGGAGGGCGACGCCCGCGAAGGCGTCAAGGAGTGGGCGATCGACCCGGAGCAGGCGGCCCGGCTGTGGACGCTGTCGGCCGAGCTGACGGGGGTGGACGCGTTCGCGTCCTGAACGGTCGCCCGGCGACCGCGCAGTCCGGGCGGGTCCGCGCGGTCCGCGCCGTCCGCGGGGTGCGGCGCGTCCGTCGTCGTCACCCGTCCGGCGCACCGGCCCGCCGCCGCCTCACGGTCGCGCGGTTCCGCGCGCGGTGGGTGCGCGGCCTGGTGCGGCGCCGCCGGGGGCCCGCCGCGGCCGGGGACTCCGTACGCCGGAGCACCATACTGGCCTGAAAGGGTCATAACGCCCCCGGACTCGCGGAGGTGCCAGGATGCGCGACGACGTCGAGAACGACGACGGGCTTGCCGAGGAACCCGAGCCGTACGACGAGGACGCGGTCGAGGGCGGTTACGAGGACGAGGACGGCTACGGCCCCGAGGGTGACGCCGAGGTCCTGGCGCCCGGTGACGAGCCCGACGTCTTCCTCGACGTCCCGTTGCTGAAGGTCGACGAGATCGACCTGGACGTGGAGGATCTGCGGGCCCGCGTCTCGCTCCAGGCCGAGGTCCTGGACCTGCTGAGGCTGAACGTGGGTGCCGATGTCGCCCTCGGCCGGGTGCACTTGGGCATCTCCGGCGTGGCGGCGCAGGCGCACCTCAGAGTGCGGCTCGACAACGTCGCGTCGATCATCAACCGGGTGCTCACCACCCTCGATCGCAACCCGCAGATCCTGGAGGAACTGGCGCGGGGCGTCGGGTCGGCGGTGCGGGACGTCGGCGGCGGGGCCCGGCTGGCCGTGGGCGAACTCGGCACCGGGGCGGGCAGGGCCGTCGAGGACGTCGGTCACGGCGCCGGATACGCGGTGGAGGGCGTCGGACGCGGAGTGGGCGGCGCCGTCCGGGACGTGGGCCGGGGCGCGGGCTCGGCGGTGCGGGACGTCGGCGCGGGCGCGGGCGGGGCCGTCGAGGACGTGGGCGGGGGAGCGGGGGCGGGTGGTGGAGGATGTCGGGGGTGGTGCGGGGCGCGTGGTGGGGGATGTCGGCGGCCGGGCCGGGCAGGCCGTGAGCGAGGTCGGTGGGGCGGTGCCGGAGACGGGCCGGGCCGCGGGGCGGACCGTGCGGGAGACGGGTGACGCCGCGGGTGAGGCGGTCGGCGTGGCAGGGGGCGCAGCGGGGGAAGCGGTCGGCGGCGAGGGTGGGACGGCCGAGGTTTCGGGGAAGGCGGCCGAGCGCAGGGCGGTCCGGCGGACCGCGCGGTCGGCCAGGAGGGCCGCCGGCGGAAGTGGTGACGCCGAGCGCGGCCGGACCACCGCCCGGACACGCCGTTCCCGTGACGGCGACGGCGAGGGCAATGGCGCCCGTGACCGCGACGGTGTAAGCGGGGCCGGCGATGACGAGCGGCCGGAGCGTCCCGTCCGCCGCCGTGCCCGGAAGTCGCGGGACGAGCCGCCGTGAACGAACGACGGCTGGGGACCCGGCGGAGCCGCCACGGGGCCGGTGCAAGGATCACCTGCCGCGCGCGGCCCCGGCGGATCCCCGGAACCGGACATCTCGTTCGAGGCGACGGTCCGCGGTGACCGTCTCCGCTTCGCGGCGGAGCCCCGGACCGCCGTGCGCTTCCCCGGCGACGGTGAACGGGAGTCCTCCTCCCGCAGCGAGCGGACCAACCTCCCCGACCGGGTCGCTGCCGGCCGGGAGTACCGCGAGGTCCGCGTCGCCTACCGTCTCGCGAGCCGGCTCGTCTCGCCTACCACCGGTACCAGCGCCCCCGGCGGCCGCCGCTCCCGGTGGGCCGGACCAGGAAGCCCAGCAGCCACAGCACGAGCACGATCACCGCGATCCACCACAGCGCCTTCAGGGCGAAGCCCGCGCCGAAGAGGATCAGGGCCAGAAGAAGAACCAGAATCAGGGGAACCATCGTTATCAACCTCCTGGCCACCGAATGCCCTTGCTTCGTTGTGGCAAGCGCACAAAACACCGGTTACTTCCACGGCTCGGGGGGAATGGGCACCCGTTCGGACGGGGACTGATCCGCCCGGCGTAACCCGCCGGGCGCAGGGGCGCGATCGGTGTGATGCCGCATCCGGAGGGCTTGTCCTACGATGTGAAGCGCCTCGGTGACGGGCGGCGGAGGGGAACAGGTGCGACGGCTCGGTGGTCTGGAAGCCGAAATCATGGACCGTCTCTGGGACTGGGGACGGCCCGCCACGGTCCGGGAAGTCGTCGACGACATCAACCGGACCCGGCCGGTCGCCTACACGACCGTCATGACGGTCGCGGACATCCTGCACCGCAAGGGCATGCTCCGGCGCGAGAAGGCCGGACGCGCCTGGCTGTACGAGGCGCTGCGCAGCCGCGAGGAGTACACCGCGAGCCTGATGCAGGAGGCGCTGGGCAGCACCGGGAACCGGCAGGCCGCGCTCCAGCACTTCGTGCGGCACATGTCACCGGAGGACGTGTCCGCTCTGGCGGCCGCCCTGCGCGCCTCGGGCCACCACTTCGCGGACGAGGCGGCACCGCCGAGGCCGTTGTGAACCGACTCGGTGAACGGCCCCGCCGTACCCGTGCGTTGGCGTGCGTTGGCGTGCACGCGCATATCCGCTCTGGTCGTTCGAGGTGCCGCGGTTCGACGGGAGCACCGAACACGCCGTGGCGCGACAGGACTTCGGCCCGGCGGCCCGGCGCGAGCGATCGCTTACGCCGTCGAGCGCGCGCGGTCGGCGAGCAGTCGCACCGGCGCGTGACGACCGTCACATTACTAAGCAGCATCGGAGATCTGCGGCCTGCTCTGTGACAAGGTGTGATGAGAGAGCTTCGCGCATTCACAAGGGGGGCTGCGTCGCGGTGATCAATGGCAGTGGCGGTGCGGGGGTGCAATCCACTGATCTGGCTCTCACTCTCTACCGGCATCTTCGGGCACGGGGCGCGTCCAGCCTGCGCAGGGCCGCGTGCGACATGGGTCTGTCGGAGGACGACCTCGGGCGATGCCGGGAAGAGCTGACCGATCTCGGTCTGGTCGTCCGAACCGGCCGACTGCACGCCAACCGCCTCGAACCCGACACGCCGGACGAGGCCGAGAGCGACGTCGTCACGGTCATCGCGCCCGAGATCGCCCTGCTGCGACTGCTGGAGCGCGAGCGCACCCGGCTGCGCAACCACCTGGAGCAGGCCGACCGGGCGCACCACACGCTGAAGACGCTCGCCGGCAACTTCCTGCACACGGAGACGCTGGCCCGGACGGTCGGCGTGGAGATCGAGATCCTTTCCGACTACCGGCGTATCCAGCAGGTGCTGGAGGACATCACGGTGACGGTACAGAGCAACCTCGCCTCGATGCACCCGATCGCACGGGGCCGGGAGATCCCCGAGCGCGCCCTCGACCGCGACCGGCGGCAGATCGAGAAAGGGGTCCAGGTCCGCTCCATCTTCAGCCAGCGTCTGACATCGGTGCCCGAGGACGCGGAGCATCTGCGGATGAAAGCGAAGCTCGGCGTCCAGGTGCGCCTGTCACCCGTCGTCCCCATGAACATGATCATCGCGGACGGGCAGTTCGCGATCCTTCCGGTCGACCCGGAGGACGGCTCGGCCGGCGCCATCCTCGCGCGCGGCTCCGCGATCGTGCGGTCGTACCAGACATTGTTCGAGCACTGCTGGCACACCGCGACGCCGTACGGGGAGCAGGCGCCGCCCGCGCGCGGCGGGGACGGGCTCTCGGAGCAACAGCGGGCGGCGCTGCGCATGCTGGCCTCGGGGATGAAGGACGAGAAGGTGGCGCGCAGCCTCGGCGTCTCGCTGCGCACGGTGAGCCGGATGATCTCCGAGCTGATGCAGGAACTCGGCGCGTCCAGCCGCTTCGAGCTGGGCGTGCGGGCCGCGCGGCTCGGCTGGCTCGGCTGAACACCGCTGCCGCGCGCGGGATTTGCCGGCCGTCGCCGTCGTCGCGCGCCCCGAGCGCCCGGTGAACCAAGAGGTACGATGCGTCCAGACTTTTGGTCTCACCAGCCGGCGGGGGAGATGGCACGCGAAGCGGTGGCGCAGGGGTGCGAGGCGGCGATCCGCCAACTCCGCGAGGCGGGGCTGCGGGTCACCAGCGCGCGCCTGGAAGTGCTTCAGGTGCTCGCGTCGGGCGATCACTTCGATGTCGAGAGCCTGACGGCCGCGGCCCGCGAACGGCTGGGCACCCTCACCTCCCAGGCCGTCTACGAAATGCTGCGGCATTTCCTGGAAGCCGGTCTGGTCGCGAAATTCGAGCGACCTGGCTGGCCGGCGGTTTTCGAAATGGGGGGCCCTCGGCACCAGCATGCGCTGTGCGTGAAGTGCGGGCGCGTGGAGAATGTCGTGCACCGCGCTCCCGTGCTGCCGCGGAAAGATCTGCCGGACTGGGATGTGAGCGACGCGGATATTATTTTCAAGGGCTGGTGCCCGGACTGTCGTCCGGCGGTTTCCACAGCCGGATGACGGGCGGGGGCCGGGTGAGATGGCCGTCCGACTCACCCGGCGCCGGGGAATGCGCCGCGTCAGATCACCGCGGTCGCCGTCGGCCAGTTGTTGTCCGGGGACGTGGCGCTGGGCCAGTTGTTGCCGGCCACCGAGTGGTGTGCGGAGTGCGTTCCCGTGGCGGTGGCCGCGACCGTTCCCCCCGTCATGGCGGTGCAGACGAGCGCGGCCAGAGTGAACTGGCGGGCGGCGGTGCGGAAGTCGGCGGTGTGGGAAGGCGCGGACACTTTTCCTCCAGGAAACGAGCGATGATTTCCGTCCTCGGGCCCGTGCCGCCGGGCGTGTTCCGAAGACATTTCCATAATCGCCCTTCCTGGACTCCGAGTCCATGTTTCCTCAAGTCGTAGACCCGCCATGGCGCAGATAAGACGCGGGGCGTTTTTTGGGGAAGCCAACACCTTTGGTCAGCCCAAATAAACTGCTAGGCTCAGCCCACGGCCCTTCTGCGCCTCCGGGAGGAAGCGGCCGCCGGGGCAGGAGCGTGCCGCCGCTTCTGCCCCACCTCGGGCACCGGGCACCCGGAGGTGATCACGCCGCGACGCCGGTCGACACCCGCAGGCCCTGCATCACATCGGTCCACAACTCGTGTACGCCGAGCGCCCACAGCGCGAGGGCGTCCTGGTCGGACGGGTGTTCGGCGTGCCGGGCGAACAGCGCCTGCACCCGGTCGGGGCGCAGTTGCCCGGTGCGCCGCAGCCGTGCGGGCGAGAGCAGGTCGCGCAGGGTCCACAGCAGCGGCCCGTCGGCGGCGAGCATCGCGGACAGGGGCAGTGTGAAGGGCTGATGGGGCCGGCGCAGCGTGGCGGCCGGGAGCAGCCCCCGCCCGGCCTCGTACAACGCCCTTTTGCCGGTGCGCAGTTCTACGGGCAGCCGGTGGGCCAGGGCCGCAACGCCCGGCTGGCAGAACGGCATCCGGGCCTCGACCGCCCACGCCATGCTCAGATGGTCCACGCGCCGCAAGTGGTACGCGGGCAGCCGGCGGCGCGTCTCGAACCGCTGGAGCGCCCCGGCCCGTTCGGTGCCGCAGGCGCGCAGTTCGGCCGTGACCCGGTCGGCCGCGGAACCGTGCTCCGTGATGAACGCCCGGTACTCGGGGGTGTACAGCCACTCCCGGAGCAGCCGGGGCACGGCCGCCAGCGCGTCGGCGTAGACCGCCGTCCAGTCGGACCCGGCGGGCGCCGCCAGGGCGGTGCCGAACCGGTCGTAGCCGCCGAAGAGTTCGTCCGCGCCGTCCCCGGTGAGCGCCGCGGTGAACCCTGCCTCGCGCACCGCCCGGAACAGCGCGTAGGTGCTGACGGTGGTCGGATCGGCGTGCGGCTGGCCCAGATGGCGCACCGTGCGGGTCAGCAGCGAGGGCAGCTCGGCGGGATCGAGGACGACTTGGTGGTGCCGGGTGCAGGCGCGCTTGGCGACGGCCTTCGCATAGGTGTGCTCGGCGCCCGGCAGCCGGCCGCGGTAGCCGAGGTGGAAGGTGTGCAACGGCTCGGTGCGCTCCGCGGCGAGGGCGGTCACCAGGCCCGAGTCCAGGCCGCCGCTGGTCAGGGCGCACAGCGGCACGTCGACGTCGGCGAGCCGGCGCACCTCTCGGCGCAGGGTCTCCCGCACGTCCGCGGCCGACGGCGCCGGCTCGCCGCGGGGCGCCGCGGCGCGCGGTCCGCAGCGCAGCATCCGCAGCCCCTCGCCCCCGCGGGCCACCGCGACGCTTGCCGGCGGCAGGACGCGGATGCCGCGCAGGGCGGTCTCGGTGCCGAAGGGCGTCCGGATGGACAGGACGGTGTCGAGGGTGTCCTCGCGCGGCGTGCCGGGCACCCCGTCGAAGGCGAGCAGCGCGGGGATCTCGGAGGCGAACCGCAGGGCGCCGCGCGGACCCTGGTGGTAGTGCAGGGGTTTCATGCCCATCGCGTCCACGGCCAGGACGAGTTGGGGCCGGCGCTCGCGCAGGTCGAGGACGGCGATCGCGAACATTCCGTCCAGCCGGTCGGTGAAGGAGGGACCGAACTCGGTGTAGAGGGCGGGCAGCAGGCTGCCGTCGCAGCGGTCCGGGAAGCGGTGGCCGCGGGCGGTCAACTGCCCCCGCAGCTCCTGGTGGTTGTAGATCTCGCCGTTCAGTACGGCCAGTACGCCGGGCGCCGTCGGCAGGGTGAAGGGCTGGGCGCCGCCCGCCGGGTCGGTCACGGCGAGCCGGTCGCACCCGAGGGACCAGCCCCGGCCGGTGCGGACCCCGCGGGCGTCCGGCCCCCCGTGCCGCTGCCGGGCCGACACGGTGGCCAGTTCGGCGCCGGTGGCCGCGACCGCGAAGGAGCCGAAGATCCTGCACATGCTGGTGGCCTCCGAGAGGTGGTTCCCGCGTGGTTTCGGAGCAACAAAATATCGGCGGAATGCCGACTGTTGATCTGGCGCGTTGGTGTCATGGCGTCCACGCGCCAGGGGAACCGCCTCGTCCGGTCGGTGGTCGGCCGAAGACGACGTGCCGCACCCACGGGACAGTCGCCGGGGCGCCCGCTCGGCCAACTCGGTGGAGTGCGGGGCGGGGATCTCCTGGAGACGGCCGGCTCCCAGAGGCCGCAGGCCATGCCGCAGTCATTCTCCCCGGTCGTCCGATCCCGTACCCCTAGGGGGTACAGTGACGTGCCAGAAGGAGCGCACCGTGCGCGCGGCTCGGAAAGGGGATGGCGGCAGGTGACGTACCGGCGGATCGGTTCCCGGAGCGGTGCGGCGCGCCGGTCCTGGGCCGCCGTGCTGACGCTGCTCGCTGCTCTCGTCGTCCTGGTCCACCACGACGTGGGCCCGGTCCCCACCGCATCCGCGACCCCCATCACCACCATGACCACCATGACCGCGGGATCCGGGATGTCCGGGACGGCGCGCACCGCGCACCGCGCCGACGGGCACCGGCGGCACACGGCCGCGCTGACCTCGGCCATGGACCACGGCATGGACCACGACATGGGCGGCGCCTGCGCCGGCGCGCAGCACTGCGCCTCCGGCGCCATCGGCTCACCGCAGTGGATCGCGCCGCCGACCGTGCCGGTGCACACCATCGAGGGCGCGCCGCCGGGCGGTGTCCTCGCCGGGCGCGGCCTTCCGGGCAACCCGCACCGCGCGCCGCCGGACCTCTCCCGCCTCTCCCGACTGCTGATCTAGGCCGCCACCGCGCGGCCCGTACCCCCGTACACCGTGGGGGCGATGCCGCATGCGCGCAGGTCAACGGCATCTCGATCCAGAAGAGGCATCCCCCATGAACAGCATCAACCGTCGTTCCGCCCTGGCCGGTCTCGCCGCCGCCGGGGCGGGAGCGCTCGCCGCGTGCGGCGGCTCCGGGTCCGCGCCGGCCCTGGTGAGCCCCGACAGCAAGGTGGTCGCCACCACCGAGAGGAAGCGCAAGGGCACCGGAAAGGTGCGCGACGTGACCCTGACCGCGGCGCCCGCCATGCTCGAACTCGGCGCCAAGGTGACGGCCAAGAGCTGGGCCTACGGCGGCCGCACGCCGGGCAAGGAGATCCGCCTCTCCGCCGGTGACACCCTCGTCGCCGAACTCTCCAACCAGCTCCCCGACCGGACCGCGACGTCCGTCCACTGGCACGGCATCGCCCTGCGCGCCGACATGGACGGCGTGCCCCCGGCCACCCAGGACGCGGTGCGCGCCGGCCGCACCTTCACCTACCGCTTCCTCGCCGACACCCCCGGCACCTACTTCTTCCACCCGCATGTCGGCGTCCAGCTCGACCGGGGACTGCACGCCCCGCTGATCGTGGAGGACCCGAGGGAACCGCTGTCGTACGACGACGAGTGGGTCGTCGTCCTGGACGACTGGATCGACGGCGTCACCGGCACCCCCGACCAGGTCCTCGCCGAACTGAGCCACGGCATGGGCGACATGGATATGGGCGACATGGATATGGGCGGCGGCGACGTAGGCAAGGGTGGCGAGGCGGCGTCCGGCTCGATGAAGTTCATGCTCATGGGCGCCCGGAGCAGCCTGCTCGGCGGCGACGCCGGTGACGTCGCGTACCCGTACCACCTGGTCAACGGCCGCGTGCCGGCCGACCCCGACGTCTACACCGGCAAGCCCGGCACGCGGGTGCGGCTGCGCGTCATCAACGCCGGCGGCGACACGGCGTACCGGGTCGCGCTCGGCGGTCACAAGCTGACCATCACCCACACGGACGGCTTCCCGGTCGCCCACCAGCGGGTGGACGCGCTGCTGGTGGGCATGGGGGAGCGGTACGACGTCCTCGTCACCCTCGCCGACGGGGTCTTCCCGCTGGTCGCCCGCGCCGAGGGCAAGAACGCCGGCGGTATGGCACTGGCGCGCACCGGCTCCGGCGCCGCGCCGAAGCCGACCGTCCGCCCGAAGGAACTGGACGGCATGATCATGTCCGCCGCCGGACTGAAAGCCGCCGCCGACGTCCGCCTGGAGACGAAGAAGACCGACCGCGTCCACCGGATCGAACTCACCGGCGGCATGGCGCAGTACGACTGGGGCATCAACGGCAGGCGCTACGACATGAAGCGCCCCACCGCCCACCCCCTCCTGGTCGAGCAGGGCGAGCGGGTCCGGCTGGACTTCGTCAACAAGACGGACATGTGGCATCCGGTGCACCTGCACGGACACACGTACCAGCTCGGCACGGGCGGCCCGCGCAAGGACACCACCATCGTGCTGCCCGGCCGGACGGTGTCCGTGTACTTCGACGCCGACAACCCCGGCCAGTGGATGCTGCACTGCCACAACGCCTACCACGGCGAGGCGGGGATGATGGCGCTGCTCGCGTACCAGGCGTGACGGCACGAGGGGTGCGGGCCACGCGGCCCGCACCCCTCGTCCGGTGCGTCAGACGTTGCGCCGGTACTGGCCGCCCACCTCGAAGAACGCCTCGGTGATCTGCTGGAGGGTGCACACCCGCGCGGCGTCCATGAGCACCGAGAAGACGTTGTCGCCGTCGACCGCCGCCGCCTTCAGGGCGGTCAGCGCGGCGTGCGCCTCCTGCTGGTGCCGGGACTGGAAGTCGCGCACCCGCTCCAGCTGGGAGCGCTTCTCCTGCTCCGTGGCACGGGCCAGCTCGATGGCACCCGGTTCGGCGCCCTCCGCGTGCGGGTTGCGGAAGGTGTTGACGCCGATGATCGGCAGCGAACCGTCGTGCTTGCGCTGCTCGTACAGCATCGACTCGTCCTGGATACGGCCCCGCTGGTAACCGGTCTCCATCGCGCCGAGCACGCCCCCGCGCTCGCTGATCCGCTCGAACTCCAGCAGCACCGCCTCCTCGACCAGGTCCGTCAACTCGTCGATGATGAACGACCCCTGGAGCGGGTTCTCGTTCATCGCGAGGCCCCACTCCCGGTTGATGATCAGCTGGATGGCCAGGGCCCGGCGGACGGACTCCTCGGTCGGGGTGGTGACCGCCTCGTCGTAGGCGTTGGTGTGCAGGCTGTTGCAGTTGTCGTAGATGGCGATGAGCGCCTGGAGCGTGGTGCGGATGTCGTTGAAGTCCATCTCCTGGGCGTGCAGGGAGCGGCCCGAGGTCTGGACGTGGTACTTGAGCTTCTGGGAACGCTCGTTGGCGCCGTACTTCCGCTTCATCGCGATCGCCCAGATCCGGCGGGCGACCCGGCCGAGCACCGAGTACTCGGGGTCCATGCCGTTGGAGAAGAAGAACGACAGGTTGGGCGCGAAGTCGTCCACGTCCATGCCGCGCGCCAGGTACGCCTCCACATAGGTGAAGCCGTTGGCGAGGGTGAACGCGAGCTGGCTGATCGGGTTCGCGCCCGCCTCGGCGATGTGGTAGCCGGAGATGGACACCGAGTAGAAGTTGCGGACCTTGTGCGCGATGAACCACTCCTGGATGTCGGCCATCATCCGAAGCGAGAACTCGGTGGAGAACAGGCAGGTGTTCTGGCCCTGGTCCTCCTTGAGGATGTCGGCCTGCACCGTGCCGCGCACGCCGGCCAGCGCGTCGGCGCGCAGCCGCTCGGCCTCCTCGGCGGTGGGCTCGCGGCCCTCGGCGGCGCGGAACCGGTCGATCTGCTGGTCGATCGCGGTGTTGAGGAAGAACGCCAGCACGGTGGGCGCCGGGCCGTTGATCGTCATCGAGACCGAGGTCGTCGGCGCGGTCAGGTCGAAGCCGTCGTACAGCGCCTTCATGTCCTCCAGGTGCGCGACCGAGACGCCGGAGGTGCCGACCTTGCCGTACACGTCCGGGCGCTCGCCGGGGTCGCGGCCGTAGAGGGTGACCGAGTCGAAGGCGGTGGACAGCCGGGTGGCGGGCTGGCCCTCCGAGAGCAGCTTGAAACGCCGGTTGGTGCGGAACGGGTCGCCCTCCCCGGCGAACATCCGCGCCGGGTCCTCGCCGTCGCGCTTGAAGGGGAACACCCCGGCGGTGAACGGGAAGTAGCCGGGCAGGTTCTCCCGCCGCCAGAACCGCACCAGCTCACCGTGGTCGGTGAAGCGGGGCAGCGCCACGCGGGGGATCTTGTTGCCGGACAGCGACTCGCGGGTCAGCTTGGTGCGGATCTCCCGGTCGCGCACCCGCACGACCTGCTCGTCGCCGGAGTACGACGCGACGACGGCGGGCCAGTTCTCGATCTGCTCGCCGACCTCGTGCGGGAGCTGCTTGCGGGCGTCGGCGAGCAGCGCGGCCACGTTGTCCGCGTCCGAACCGGCCGCGGCCAGCTCGTCCTTGACCAGATCGAGGCGCTGCACCCGCCGGGCCGCCTCGGCGAGCACCTCGGTCTCGGCGTGGTACGCGCGGACCGTCTCGGTGATCTCCGCGAGGTAGCGCACCCGGTCCGCGGGCACCACCTGGCGGATCCCGGAGGAGTGGCGCACGTCGACGGGCGCGAGGGTGCCCTCCTCGATGTGCAGCCCCTTCGCGTCCAGCTCCGCTTTCAGGTGCTGGAAGAGGGCGGTGACCCCGTCGTCGTTGAAGGTCGCGGCCGAGGTGCCGTACACCGGCATGTCCTCGGGCTTCTTGTCGAACGCCTCGCGGTTGCGCACCAGTTGGCGGCTCACGTCGCGCAGCGCGTCCTTGGCGCCGCGCCGCTCGAACTTGTTGACCGCGACCACGTCGGCGAAGTCGAGCATGTCGATCTTCTCCAGCTGGGAGGCGGCGCCGAACTCCGGCGTCATCACGTACAGCGAGGTGTCGACGAACGGCACGATCGCCGCGTCGCCCTGGCCGATGCCCGGCGTCTCCACGATCACCAGGTCGTACCCGGCGGCCTTGACCACGTCGATCACATCGGTGAGGTGTTCGGGCAGCTCCCGGCTGCCGCGCGTGGCCAGGCTGCGGAAGAACACCCGGTTGCCGTCGAGGGAGTTCATCCGGATCCGGTCGCCGAGCAGCGCGCCGCCGCCGCGCCGCCGGGTCGGGTCGACCGCGATCACCGCGATGCGCAGCTTGTCCTGCTGGTCCACGCGGAAGCGGCGCACCAGCTCGTCGGTCAGCGAGGACTTGCCGGAGCCGCCGGTGCCCGTGATGCCGAGCACCGGCACCACCCGCCCGGCCGCGGCGGTCCGCAGCCGGGTCAGGAACTCCGGGGGCAGCTTGCCGAGTTCGGCGCCCGTGATGGCGCGGGCGGTGGCGAACCGGTCGCCCGCGAGCACGGCGTCCACGTCGGCGGGCTTGCCCTCCCACAGGTCGAAGTCGCAGTCCCGCACCACCGAGTTGATCATCCCGGCGAGGCCCATCCGCTGCCCGTCCTCGGGCGAGAAGATGGTCACCCCGTGCGTGCGCAGCCGGGTGATCTCCTCGGGCACGATCACCCCGCCCCCGCCGCCGACCACCCGGATGTGCTCCGCGCCCCGCTCGCGCAGCGACTCGACCAGGTACTCGAAGTACTCGACATGGCCGCCCTGGTACGAGGAGACGGCCACGCCGTGCGCGTCCTCCTCCAGCGCCGCGTTCACGACCTCCTGCACCGACCGGTTGTGCCCGAGGTGGATCACTTCGGCGCCCTGCGACTGGAAGATCCGCCGCATGATGTTGATCGACGCGTCGTGCCCGTCGAACAGAGCGGATGCGGTGACCAGGCGTACGGGGTGCACGGGGGAGTGCAGTTCGCTCATCGGGGGCCTTCCGGGACAGGTCGGGGGACGCTGATCAGAGAAATACTAGGACGTCCTAGTAAAGCGCAGAAGTCGAACGAGATGTGACCAGGCACACAGTCGGCGAAGCCTTTTTGTGAATCCGGATCAGTGTGCGGGTGGGGCGCACGGTGTCGGACCGCCCCGCTTCACCCGCCGTCACTTCACTACTTCCACCGCAAGTGAATCTTGAGTAGTCTCCGCTGGCGCATTCGGTCGCACGACGGCACCGCCGCGGTTCTCGATCCCTCTGAGAAAGCTGATCATGAAGCGAACCCTTTACGAAGCCGAGCACGAGGACTACCGCGAGAGCGTGCGGGCCTTCGTCAGCAAGCACGTGGTGCCGCACTACGCGGACTGGGACAAGGCCGGCATCGTGCCCCGTGAACTGTTCACCGGTCTGGGCGAGCTGGGCGCGCTCGGCATCGCCGTGCCCGAGGAGTTCGGTGGCGCGGGGATCAAGGACTTCCGCTACAACACGATCCTGCACGAGGAGGGCGCGCGGGTGGGCGCCATCCCGGCGATCCTCGGCCCGACCCTGCACGCGGACGTGGTCCTGCCCTACTTCCTCGACCAGACCGACGACGAGCAGAAGGCGCGCTGGCTGCCCGGCATCGCCTCCGGCGAGCTGATCACGGCGGTCGCGATGACCGAGCCCGGCACCGGTTCCGACCTGTCCGGCATCCGCACCAAGGCCGTCCGCGACGGCGACCACTACGTCATCGACGGCGCGAAGACGTTCATCACCAACGGCATCAACGCCGACCTGGTCGTCGTCGCCGTCCGCACGGGCGAGCACCCGCACCGCGGGCTGAGCCTGATCGTCGTGGAGCGCGGCACGCCGGGCTTCGAACGCGGCCGCAAGCTGGAGAAGGTCGGCCTGCACGCGCAGGACACCGCCGAGCTGGTCTTCACCGGCGCCAGGGTGCCGGCGGCCAACCTGCTCGGTCAGGAAGGCGAGGGGTTCTTCGCCCTGACGCGCAACCTCGCGCAGGAGCGGATGTCGGTCGCGATCGCCGGTCTGGCGCAGGCGACGGCCGCCTTCGAGTGGACCGTCGAGTACGTGCGCGAGCGCAAGGCGTTCGGCAAGCCGATCGGCTCCCTCCAGGTGACCCGGCACCGCCTCGCCGAGCTGTCCACCGAGATCGAGATCGCCCAGCACTACCTCGACCGCTGCGTACTGGCCCTGAACTCGGGTGAGTTGACGGTGGTCGACGCCGCCAAGGCCAAGTGGTGGTGCACCGAGCTCCAGGGCCGGGTCATGGACGCCTGCGTCCAGCTGCACGGCGGGTACGGCTACATGCTGGAGTACCCGATCGCGCGGGCCTGGCAGGACAGTAGGGTGAGCCGGATCTACGCGGGCACGACCGAGATCATGAAGGAGATCATCGGCCGTTCGCTGGAACTCGGCTAGCCCACGGGTCCAGGAGGAGTCGGCTGGCCTGTCTGGGGGTGCCGGTGAGGGTCGAGGTCGGGACGGAGGCCGCGGGTATGGGGGGTGGCGCCGCTGCGGTCCGTACGGGGGTGACGGGGGGCGGCGTTGGCGGTCCGGGGCCGCTCGCATCGAGCGGTACGGCGGTGGCGGGGGCCGGTGGGGAGACGGCCGACGGGAGCGGTACGGCGACGGCGGCGTCCGGTGCGGGCCCGGTCGCCGCGAGCGGTACGGCGGTGGCGGGGGCCGGTGGGGAGACGGCCGACGGGAGCGGTACGGCGACGGCGGCGTCCGGTGCGGGACCGGTCGCCGCGAGCGGTACGGCGGTGGCAGGGGCCGGTGTGGAGGCGGCCGCTCCGCTCGTGCGGGCGACGCGTCCGCGCAACCGGCGGGAGCTGATCATCGCCGCCGCGCGGGAGCTGTTCTCCCGCGACGGCTACGCCAACGCGGCGATGAGCGACATCGCGGCCGCCGTGGGCATCGGCCCCTCCGCCCTGTACCGGCACTTCGGCGGCAAGCAGCAGCTGCTGCACGCCGTCGTCGCCGAGGCTCTCGACTCCTGCCTGGCCGGGCTTTACCCGGCGGGCCCCGGCGAACTCGACGTCCTGGTACGGGACTTCGCCGAGTCCGCGCTGGCCCGGCGCGAGCTGGGCGTGCTCTGGCAGCGCGAGGCCCGGCATCTGCCCGCCGAGCAGTACGCGGAGCTCACCCGGCGGCTGCACGCGGCCCGGCGCACCCTCGCCGGCCAGCTGACCGCCGCCCGGCCGGGGCTGGACCCCGGCCACACCGAGCTGCTGTCCTGGGGCACGCTCGGCGTGGCGGCGAGCCTCGCCTACCAGCATGTGGAGCTGGCGGAGCCCGATCTCGTCGCGGGCCTGATGCACCGGGTCGCGACCTCGGCCCCGCCCGGACTCGGCGCACCCCGACTCGACGCGCCGCGCGGTGTGTTGCGCCACCGCTCCCGCCGGGAGGCGCTGCTCGCCGCCGCGACCGAGCTGTTCGCCGAGCGCGGCTACGCCTCGGTCAGCCTGGAGGACACCGGCGCGGCCGTCGGGATCGCCGGGCAGAGCATCTACCACCACTTCGCCAGCAAACACGACCTCCTCGCCACCGCCGTGCACCGCGGCGTCGAACGGCTGTGGGTCGACCTCGCCGAGGTGCTCGCCTCGGCGAGGGACCACGCGGGGGCGCTGCGACGCCTGGTGTGGCGCTACACCCGCAACGCGCTGGTCTCCCGCCACCTGGTGACGGTGATCGCCACCGAGGCCGAGCACCTCCAGGAGGCGGACCGGCTGCGCGCCCGGCAGTTCCAGCGCGACTACATCGCCGAGTGGCTGCACCTGCTGGGCGCGGTCCACCCGGCCATGACCCCGGCCGAGGCCCGCGTCCGGGTGCAGAGCGTCCTCACCGTCGTCAACGACGTGGCCCGCACCCCCCGGCTCGCCACCCGGCCGGGGATAGACCGCGCCCTGCACCAACTGGGCTGCGAACTGCTGGAGTTGGACACCGGGCCACTGCCGGGGTGACGGCTCCGGGCAGGGGGGAGGGGCAGTGCGCGAGTCGTCGTACGGGCGGACGGGCGGTCGTACGGCCGCAGCCGGCCTACCGCGAACCCGCCGCCACCGGCTGCGGGCCCGCCGCGATGACCGCGTCCAGCAGCCCGCGCGACGCCTGGAGATCGTCGATCGTGCGGCTGATCCGCTCCCGCTCCCGGCGCAGCCCCGCGACCAGCTCCGGACAGACCGGCACCAGCCGCTCACCCTCGTCGCGGACGCACGGCAGCACCCGCGCGATGGTGTCCGTGGTCAGCCCGGCGGCGAGCAGGGTGCGGATGTGGCGGACCGTCTCGACGTCCTTCTCCTCGTAGACGCGGTACCCGCTGGGCAGGCGCTCGGGTGCCAGCAGGCCCTGCTCCTCGTAGTAGCGCAGTAGCCGCTCGCTGACGCCTGTGCGCCGCACCATCTCACCGATCCGCATCGCGGCCCTCCCCGGCTTGACTCTCACACCGGTGTCAGACTTTAGCGTGAGCTCCGACGCGGGACCACGACGGTCACCGCGCGGCCGTAACCCGGCCTGGACCATGAGGAGTTGTCGCCATGCGCGCTGTCCGGATCGACGCCCACGGCGGGCCCGAGGTGCTCACCGTACGAGAGGTCGCCGCACCGGAGCCGGCCTCGGGGCCGGAGTCGAAGCCGGAACCGGAGTCGGGGCCGGGTGCCGGTGAGGTGCTGGTGCGGACCGTCGCGAGCAGTCTGAACCCGGTGGACTGGAAGACCCGTGCCTGGGACGTGGGCCCTGCCCTGCCGGCGACGCTGGGCTGGGACCTGGCCGGCATCGTCGTGGCGAGCTCCGCGCCCCGGTTCGCGGTCGGCGACCGGGTGATCGCGATGTCCGCGCAGCTGGCCACCGGCCTGGGCACCTGGGCCGAACTGGTGCGCCTGCCTGCCCGGTTGCTCGCCCACGCCCCCACGACGCTCACCCTCGCGGAGGCCGCGACGCTGCCGCTCGCCGGGACCACCGCGGTACAGGCCCTCGCGGCGCTGCGCCTGGAGAGCCGCACCCGGCTCCTGGTCACCGGGGCCGCGGGTGCCGTGGGCGGCCTGGCGGTCCAACTGGCCCGGCAGGCGGGCGTGTCGGTCGACGGCCTGGTCTCCCGCCCCGAACACGTGGAGGTGGTGCGGGAGTTCGGCGCCTCGACCGTGACGCGCTCCGCCGCGGAGCTTCCGCCGGGGGCGTACGACGCCGTGCTCGACACGGCGGGCGTCGATGTCTCCCGCGCGCTCGCCGACGGGGGGTCGTACATCTCGGTCGCCGACGCGCCCCTGCCGGACGTGCCGGGCGCCGCGAAGAACTACGTCCAGGAGAGCGCCGAGGACCTCACGGAACTGGCCGGCCTGGTCGACGCGGGACGGCTGAAGGTACGGGTGGCCGCGCACTACCCCTTCACGCAGGTGCGCGCGGCCCACGAACGCTTCGAGGCGGGCGGCCTGTCGGGCAAGGTCGTACTGCTGTTCTGAGCCCGCCGGTGCCAAAGCCGCCGGCACCCGGATGGCAGACCCGGCCCGGCGGCAGACGCGGACCTGAAGGCGGCCGACCTGGCCGGCCCGCTTCCCTACGCCGATGACACGCACTACCCGTCCCCAACCGCGCCCCGTCCACCGCCCGTTCGGGCAACCGCTCTGCCCTCGCGTACCTGGCGTCTGCCGCCGCGGGCCTGTATCCAGAGGGCCGGAGCCTAGTGAAGGAGCCCCTATGCACGCCCGAGACACCGCGGAGGCGGCCGAGCGCACCGGCACCCGCAAGGCGTCGGCTCCGAGTGCCCCGGCGCGGCAGGCTCCGGGCGCGCTGGCACCGCTCCAGCGCAGCGTCGGCAACGCGGCCGTGGTACGGATGCTGCGCCGGGACCAAGAAGCGGCCGGACACGGCGCCGAAGAGGAGACGGTCCAACGGTCCGCCGTACACGGGGTGTTGCGCGCCCCCGGACGGCCGCTGGCGGAGCCGGTCCGGCAGGAGATGGAGGCGCGGTTCGGGGCGGACTTCTCCGATGTGCGCGTCCATGACGACGCGGCCGCCCAGTCCTCCGCCGCCGGTCTCGGCGCCCGCGCCTACACCTCCGGCAGCCATGTGGTGATCGGACCCGGCGGCGCCGACCGGCACACGCTCGCCCACGAGTTGACCCATGTCCTCCAGCAGCGGCAGGGCCCGGTCGCGGGCACACCGACCGGCGACGGACTGCGGGTCAGCGATCCCGCCGACCGCTTCGAGCGGGCCGCCGAGGCCAACGCCCACCGGGTGCTCGCCGGCCCGGTGCCTTCCGCGCGGCAGGAGCGGGAGGAGAGCGCCGGCCGGTCGGTCGCCCAGGCCGGAGGGTCCGTGCAGCGCTTCACGGACCAGGACGTGGAGGGCATGGGGGAACTGCGGGTCTCGGCCGGCGGCGCCTTCGCCATCGTCGACGGCGCGCACTACCTGTGGGTACGGGCCGACGCCCTCGGCACGATCTCCCCCGCCCTCCAGTCGGACAACCAGCAGGCCGACTTCCTGGGCGCGACCTACCACCGCTACTCGCTGGGCGGCGATGTGCTGAACCAGTGCCTGCACGTGGCCGAGGAGATCATCAACAACCGCGTCAACCAGCTGCCGCACGGCCAGTACGCCAGCACCATCGACACCTTCAGCAACAAGAAGGGCGCTCGCACCGAGTTCTTCGGCCAGCCCAGCGACGGGACCAACCGCCGGATGGCCAGGGAGTTCACCGGCGCCCGCGACGAGGCCGCGAACCCCCAGGTGGGCCAGGCGTTCGTGATCGTCGCGCTGAAGCCCGGAGACAGGAAGATGAGCCAGTTCCACGCGGCCGCGGTGGTGGCCAGGGACGGCGACGACTGCGTCACCCTGGAAGCCTTCGCCGGTGACGAGGAGCAGCTTGAGCCCGCCGCCGCCCGGATGTACACCGTCAACGGGGGAGAGCTGTCGTTCCACGGCTACTGGTCGGGCGAGGAGATGTACTACCACGGCGTCAGCGCCACCACGGTGATCATCAACCCCAATCCCGCTCTCTGACCGGCCCGGCGGGGCCGGGGCCGCGGGCCGGCGTCACCCCTGTCCGAACAGCTTCGCCGCGTTGTGGTGGCACACGGCCCGCAGCCACTCTTCCCCGAGGTCCAGCCGTTCCAGGGCGTGCAGTTGGTGGAGGTAGGGGTAGGGGATGTTGGGGAAGTCGGTGCCGAGCAGGACGCGGTCGCCGAGCTGCGCGAGCCGGGGCAGGGCCCGGCGGGGGAACGGCATGAACGCCTCGGTGAAGTCGGTGAACGCCATCGTCGTGTCCAGCCGTACCTCCCGGTACCGCTCGGCGAGGCCGAGGAACTCCTCGTACTCGGGCATCCCCAGGTGCGCGACGATCAGCCGCAGCTCCGGGTGGCGCGCCAGCACCCGCGCGATCGGTCCGGGGCCGGTGTGTTTGCCGGGCGCGGGCCCGGAGCCGCAGTGGATCACCACGGGGATCCGCGCCTCGGCCAGTACTCCCCAGGCCGGCTGGAGCAGTTCGTCGGCCGGGTCGTATGCCCCCACCTGCACATGCGCCTTGAACACCCGCGCGCCCGCCTCGATCGCCTCGCGGACGTACGTCTCGACGCCCGGCTCGGGAAACAGGGTGGCGGTGTGCAGGCAGTCGGGGGTCCGCCGGGCGAAGTCGGCCGCCCAGCCGTTCAGCCAGCGGGCCATGCCGGGCTTGTGCGGGTAGAGCATGGCGGTGAAGGCGCGGACGCCGAACCGCCGCAGCACCGCGGCGCGTTCGGCCTCCTGCTGCCGGTAGCTGATCGGCCAGGCGAGCCCGCCGGTCAGCGGACCCCGCGCGTCGAAGTACTCCCAGACCCTGTGCAGGACCCGCTCGGGCATGAAGTGCGTGTGCACGTCGAGCAGACCGGGCAGCCCGAGCCGGCCCCAGAAACGCCGGACCTCCGCGGCTTCCTCGTCGGTGCGGCTCGCCGAGGTGGCGGGGAGGGGGTCGCCGGGGACCGGACGGTGATCATTCATGCCGGCCACGATCGTCCCGCGCCCTCGGTCCCGTCAATCACGTCCTTCGGCGGAGCGAGTACGGCCGTCAGCCGGCGCGCGGGGTGAGGACCGTACGGTCGAACGGGCCGCCGTGCGCCGCCGCGTACGCGATGGCGTCGTTGACGGAGTCGAGCGGGAACGTCCGGACCCGGTCGGGGGTCAGGTCGAGCGCGCCGGACGCGACGAGCCGGATCATGCCGGTGTTCGCCGGACGCGGGCCCAGCCACTGCCCCCGCACGGTGACCGAGTTGCGCATGAGCCATGGATAGGGGAGGGCGAGGTCCGCGCCGCCGAGCATGCCGACGCCGCCCATGAGGACGACGCGGCCGAACTCGCGGACGCTCATCGCCGCCACCCGCGTCACCGAGCTGGGCGCGGAGGGCGGGAGAAGGTCGATCACCACGTCGACCGGGCCTTGTGCGGCCGTGGACAGGGCGGCCCGGTCCACGGCCTCCTCACCGGTCAGTACGACCGGCCGCACGCGCCGCCCGAACCGTTCGGCGAGCAGGGCGAGCGCGGCGCGGTTGCGGCCCGGCGTGATCACCCGGCCCGCCCCCATGGCGAGCGCCACGGCGACCGCGGCGCTGCCGAGATTCCCGGTGGACCCGCTGACCAGCACCGTCTCCCCGGCTTCGAGGCCGGCCGCGAGCAGGCCGCCGTAGGGGACGAGGTAGACGCCGAGACAGGACCAGTGCGCCGGGTCGTCCCGTGCCTCGGCCGGCAGGGCGTGGACGTTCTCCGTCGGCACCCGCATGAACTCCGCGAACGCCCCGTCGGGCAGGTGCCGGGCGAGCCTGGCGCCGCCTTCGCCGCGGGAGCTCAGGCCCTGGAGCATGATGTCGGGGGTCAGCGCGTCGTCGCGCGAACGCACCGTCGGATCGCACCACACCAGGTCGCCGACGCCCAGCCTGGTGGCGTCCGGGCCGATCCGCACGACTCGTCCCACACCGCCGAAGCCCGGTATCACCGGAGGTTCGAGCGGGTAGTTCCGCCGGCCACCGAAGACCTCCCCGGCGTACGGCAGGACGCATGTGGCCAGGACCTCGACCAGGACTTCACCCCCGTCCACCCGAGGCTCGGGCATGGTTCGCACGGTGAGCGGGGCACCGAACCGGTCCAGAACTGCTGCTCGCATCCGCGGGCCTCCTTGATCGCCTGCTTCGAGGCTAGGGACACCCAGGGCATGCGCCAAGCGACGATCCCGCACAGGTGGTATGCATAGTGCGCATGGACTTCTCCAGCACGGCGCTGCGCGTTCTGCGGCAGGTCGCCGACTCCGGTAGCTTCACCGCGGCCGCCGCCCAGCTCGGCTACACCCAGTCGGCGATCTCCCGCCAGGCGGCGGCCCTCGAACGGAGCGCGGGCGCCGTCCTGTTCGAGCGCCGCTTCGACGGGGTGCGGCTCACCCCGGCCGGACTGACCCTGCTCCGGCACGCGCGGACGATCCTGGACTCCGTCACGGCGGCCGAGCAGGAACTCACCGGCTCCGCCGCACCGACGGCCCTGGTGCGGCTCGGGCTGTTCCCCAGCGCGGGCGCGGTGATCCTGCCCGAAGTGCTCACCCGGCTCGCGGCGATCGGCCCGCACATCACCGTCACCACCCGCGAGGGCACCACGCCCGCCCTGCTCCGGGCCCTGCGCGCGGGCTCCGTCGACCTCGCCGTCCTGACGTCCCGTCCGCCGCACCGGCCGTCGGACGGCGAGTCGCCCCGGCTGCACATCGAAACCGTCGAGGACACCGAACTCCTGCTCGGGGCCCCGACGACCGGCCTGTTCTCCGGCCGGACCGCGGTGCACATCGACGAACTCGTCGACGCTCCCTGGATCGCCACCCCGTCCACGAGCACCGAACCCCTGCTCGGCGTCTGGCCCGGACTGCCCGGCCGGCCGCGGATCGTCCACACCACACGGGACTGGCTGACGAAACTGCGGCTGGTCGCGGGCGGTTTCGGCGTGACGACGATCCCGTCCCGCATGTCCCCGGTGCTGCCGCACGGCGTGCGGCTGCTGCGCGTGGACGGAGTGCCCGCCGAGGTCCGCCGGATCCTCACGGCCCGGCTTCCCGGCCGACCGGGACCGGGAGTCACCGAGGCCCTGCGAGCGATCACCTCGGCGCTCTGATCCATCGCGGTGGTCCCGGCCGTCCCCGCCGTGGCGGTGGCATCCCGACGACGGTACGGACCCGGCGCCGGCCCTCAGTGTGGGGCCGACGCCGGTATCCGCTCCAGCACCCCGCCCGCGAACACGTCGTACAGCGGCAGCGTCTCCAGGTGGACGTAGCCGATGTGGCAGTCGCACACCGCGAGCGGACAGGCCCGCGGCCGCAGCGCCCGCCGGTACGAGCCGTCGTAGAGGTTTCCCAGCTCCGTGCGGACGAAGTGGCAGCGGCGCACCGTGCCCTCGCCGTCCACCGACACGACCGACTCCCCGGTACGGCAGGGCAGGCCCGCGCTGCGGTGCGGATGGCGGCTGTAGCCGAACAGCGGATCCAGCGCCGTCCACTCGGCGGCCTCCGCGTCCGTGTAAGTGTGCCCCTCGGCGGCGTTGACCCACAGATACACCTGCTCCGGCAGCTCCGCGCGCAGCCGGCGGGCGTGCTCCAGGTGCTCGGGCAGACCGACCACACCGACACTGTGCCGGATCCCGCGGGCGGCCAGATCACGGCACTTGGCGAGAAAGCGGTCGTACGGCGTCTGCCCCGGATGGTACGTGCACCACAGCGCGAGCGTGTCCGGGTCGGCGGCCGACAGCCAGTCGGTGCGGCAGCTGAGGTTGGTCTGGATCGCCACCCTGCGGATGTGCGGCAGCCGGCTCAGCTCCACGAGCGCCCGCCGGTACCAGGACCGCACCAGGCCCTCGCCCCACGGCGTGAACAGCAGCGAGAGCCGGTCGCCCTCCTGGGCCGCCGCCCACCCGGCGAACCGCTCCAACGCTGCGCGATCGGCGGCCAGTTGGGCACGGCTGTCGCGCCGCTTGGCGAACGGGCAGTACGGGCAGTCGTAGTCGCACGACGCCAGCGGGCCCCGGTAGAGAATCGTCAGGTCCATGCGTATGCCGTCACTTCACCTCGTACGCGGCCATGCGCGCCCGCACCGCGGCGGAGAACAACTCCGGGCCCACCGCGTCCGAATGCGCCAGACCCTCGGGGCTCAGCCGCAGCAAGCCGGGGCCCGCCGTCCCGTCCAGCCAGCCCCGCTCGGCGAACCGGTCCAGCTCGGCGGCGAAATCGACGCCGGGCGAGCTGCCGAACCGGGCCCGGTAGCCGGCCACCGGCATGCCCTCGGCCTGGAGCAGCGACTGGAGCAGATGCCGGCGGCGGGCCTCGTCCCCCGTCATCTCCCAGCCGAAGTCCGCGTGCCGGAAACCCTCCACGGAACGAGCGGTGTACGCGTCGATGATCCCCCGTATGCGGTGCATGTCCACCGCGTAGTCGAACGAGTAGTGCAGCCGCGAGGTGTACGACCGCGCGCCGCAGCCGAGTCCGACCATGCCGTCCGTCTGGCACGCGTAGTCGCCCGCGCCGGTGTCCGGGGCGTCCGCGCGGCGGAACATGCGCATCGACACCTGCTCGTAGCCGTGCCCGAGCAGATGGTCCCGGCCGTGCCGGTACAGCCGCAGCCGCTGCTCGTCCCACTCGGCGTCGGCGGACACCGCCCGGTCCGCGTTGCCCGACGCCGCCCGCTCGCGCTGCCGGCCGAGACCGGTGCGCGGGCGCACATAGAGGGGATACAGATACAGCTCCTCCGGCCGCCAGGCGAGGGCCGCGTCCAGGGACCGGGTGAAGGACGCCTCGGTCTGCCCGTCGATGCCGTAGATCAGATCGATGTTGAGGACGGGGATCTCCACCTCGCGGATCCGGGCGAGGGCCGCCTCCACGTCCGCCCGCCGCTGCGGCCGTACGGCGGTGCGCGCCTCGGCGTCGACGAAGCTCTGCACCCCCAGGCTCAGCCGGGTGGTGCCCCGCTCGGCCAGCACCGCCAGCCGGTCGGCGCTCGCCGTGGCGGGCGAGGCCTCCACCGACAGGGGGATCGCGGTCAGATCGGCGCCCAGTGCGTGCTCGGCCAGGTCGCACAGCCGCTCCAGCTCCGCCGCCTCCAGGAACGTCGGAGTGCCGCCGCCGAAGGCCGCGTTCGCGAACCGCGCCCCCTCGCCCAGCGCCTCGCGCACCGCCGACGCCTGCCGCTCCAGCGCGTCCAGATAGGCGCCGGCCAGGCCGTCCGGCGCGCCGATCCGGGTGAAGAGGTTGCAGAATCCGCAGCGCACCTCGCAGAACGGGATGTGGAAGTAGAGCGACAGGGCGCCCTTCGGCTCGTCCGCCCACAGATCGCGCAACGACGCCTGCTCACGGGGCAGCGGGCGGTAGGCGGTCTTGTGCGGATAGGCGTAGACGTACTGCTGGTACGGGCGGACGGCGGTGGCCGTCGCGGTGGCGCTGGTCATCGGGCCTCGTCGAGGAAGAAGTGGGCGTAGGGGACGGTCCAGACGACGTCATGGCCGATGCGGTGGCCCGTGTAGCCGTCCTCGCCGTACGCGGTGCCGTGATCGGAGCAGACGATCGCGAGGCACGGGCGGCGGGCGGAGGCGGCGGCCAGCAGCCGGCCCATGTGCCGGTCCACGTACTCCAGGGCCGCCGCGTGGGACTCCCGCGTGTCGCCCGCCTCCTTGGTGGCGCCGGGCAGATGGAACCAGTTGGGCTGGTGCAGCGCCGACACGTTCACGAAGAGGAACAGCCGCTGGTCCTCGGAGAGACCGGCGACGACCTTCTCGGCGCACGCCACCTGGGCCTCGAACGAGGTGGGGGAGGCCACCCCGAACTCCGGCTCCCAGTGGCTCTCCTGGAACATCCCCGGCAGCACCGAGCCCAGCGGGCCCTGCTTGTTGAAGAAGCCCACACCGCCGATGCACACCGTGCGGTAGCCCACCGCGGCGAGCCCCGAGACCAGATCCGGCGTGTCGTACACGAAGGTGCCCGCCGCGGTGCTCTCACTGCCCGCGAAACGGGCGGCGAACAGCCGGGGATGCGGACCGGGCGCGGCCGGCGTCGGCAGGAAACCCGCGAACATCGCCTGGTGGGAGGCGTAGGTGAAACTGCCCGGCGCGTGCCGCCGCTCCCAGGCGCCGCCCGGCAGATGCCGGACCAGATTCGGGATGCGCCCGGCCGCCGCCAGCTCCTGCGCGACGTCGTAGCGCAGGGTGTCGAGCGTGACCAGCAGCAGATCGTGACTGCCCACGATCTCGGTCATATCAAGCGGGGATGTCATGGTGGTGCTCCTCGTGCTCCGGCCGCCGCAGGACGTGCTCCGGGAGTTCTCCGGCGTGGGCCGGGGTGGTACGACGTGATCCGGGAGTTCTCCGGTGTGATCCGGGTGTTGTCCGGCGTGCGCCGTGGGCTGTCCGGCGTGCGCCGGGGGTGGTGCGGCCTGATCGGGCCGCCGTGGGATGTCTTCCGCCGGCTGTACGACGGCAGCGGCCGCGGCGACCTGCGCGGCGTAGGTGTCCAGATGCTCGGCGCCGCTGCCGGGCAGGCCGGTCAGCCGGGGGAGCAGATCCCCGAAGGCGTTCACCTCGCCGACGGCGAAGCGGCGCCATCCGGTGGCCGGCAGGATGTCCACGCCGACGCAGAGCGTGCCCGGAAAACAGGCGGCCGCCCGCTCGGCCACGTCCAGGACCTCCGCGAAGTCACCGCCCGCGGCCCGGATCGCCGCGCGGGCCGCGTCCAGATCGCCGCGGGCGCCACCGAGATGCAGGTTGGTCATGGGGTGCCGGCTGGTCCGTACGACGGCATGCGTGGCGCGGCCCGCGACCACGACCACCCGCAGATCGGCCGCCCGGCCGCCCTGCGTGGCCTTCGGCAGCCAGCGCTCCACCTGGATCCCGTCCGGGACCAGCGCGTCGACCAGGGCGGCGACCTCCCGCTCCGAGGTGTAGTCGCGCACCCGCAGCGAGTTGTACAGCCGGCCGTCCCCGGTCCGCTCCACGGACGTCGTCGCCTTGACCCGGCCGGGGCCCGCCACCGTCAGCGCCATGACACCGGAGGCCGACGAGCCATGGGCCGGCTTCACGAACGCCCGCGGGAAGCGCGCCTCCTCCAGCTGCCACCGGAGCCCGTCCCAGCCGTCGAACGGGCCGGTCAGCGCCGGGGGGACCGGGACGCCCGCGGCGGCGAGCCGGGCATGGCAGCGCCGCTTGTCGAACATCACGGCGACCTCCTCGGCATCCGCGCTCGGCACCGCGCCGGCCTCGCGCGCCGCTCGCGTCAACTCCCGTACCACGGAGGTGAAACGGCGGTGCCACAGTGCCGTGCCCTCGACCCGCGTGGGATCGTCGATGCCCCGCAGGAGCCGGTCGGCCTCGGCGTTCTCACCGGGGGAGTCGATCCGCACCCACTCGCCCGGCGCGAAGCGGTACCGGCCGCGCAGCACGTCCCGCCAGGCGAGCACGCGCGGCGCCGGATGCCCCGCGGCGCGTACGGCATCGGCGAACAGGGTCGTCCGCCGGTTCTCGGGGTTGCCGACGACGGCGAACCGAAGGCCCGCGGCGTGCGCCGCACTACTCGGAGACCGCGACATAACGCCACTCCTCGTCCTGCCACCGGTGCGGCACCCGACGCTCGGACAGGTCCACCTCGGTCCCGGCGGAGCCGAGGGCCGCCTCGATCCGCTCGGCCATGGAATCGCCGAGGAAGTGGTGGTGCAGGTCGAGCCGCTTGAGATGGGTGAGCGGCTGGCCGCGCAGCAGGGCCTCCGCGCCGGCGTCGGTGAGGATGCCCATGGACAGGTTCAGCGACTCCAGCTGGGCCACGACCGGTGCCGAGGCCACGGCGGCCGCGATCTCGTCCTGTATCTCGCTGTCCTGGAGGCCGAGATGGCGCAGCGCCGGAAAGCGGCCCCCGGACAGGATGGGCGCGAGATCGGCCACCGTCGCGTCGCCGCCGTACGTCGCCACGCCGAGCCAGAGTTCCAGCCGCTCCAGGGCGGGCAGTTCGCAGGCGCCGACCGCCCGCACCACCTGGCCCGGCAGCCCGCCCGACTCGAACCGCAGCACACGCAGCGCCTCGTGCCGCACGGGCCGCAGCGACAGGACCTCCTCGCCGAGCCCCTGCGAGTCGCCGCCGCGCACGCCCAGCTCCTCCAGCAGCGGGAAGGTCTCCAGGACCGGGGTGACATCGGTGAGCTGGAGCCAGGAGATCTCGCACTCCTCGCCGGTGACGTCGGCGAGGGACAGGGCGCGCAGCGCGGGGAAGCGCCCGGCGTCGGCCAGCAGCAGCTCCAGCACCGGGCGCAGTTCGCTGTATTCGTCCTCCCACCAGGGCCCGATGACGAGCGCCCGGACCTCCGCGCTCGGCACCCGCTCCGTGAAGCTCCGCCACACCTCGGGGAACGGAATCTCCCCGGCCGCGAAGCAGTCCAGCCGCCAGGCCACCTCGCCCGGGGCCGGCAGCGGCTCCTCGCCGGGCTCGGGCAGGGTGAAGACGGGCAGTCCGTGAAGGGCCTCGCAATGATCGGCGAAGGTCATGGGGGCCTCACTCCGCGACCGCGGTGTAGCGGTGCACGACGCCGTCGTGCTCCCAGGTGTCGCCGGGCTCGGAGAGGTCGACCTCGACACCGGACGGCTCCAGTGCCGCCCTGATCCGCTCGGCGACCGGCTCGGTGACGTAGTTGTGGTGCAGGTCGAGCCGGGTGAGATGGGTGAGCGGCTGCCCGTCGAGCAGCGCGATCGCGCCCTCGTCGGTGAGCACGCCCATGGACAGGTCGAGCGAGGTCAGCTGGGCGACGACCGGGGCGCCCGCGACGGCGGCGGTGATCTCGTCCTGGATCTCGCTGTTGCGCAGGCCGAGGTGGCGCAGCGCGGGGAAGCCGCCCCCGGCCAGGACGGGCGCGAGGTCGGACACCGTCGCGTCGCCGCCGTACTCGGAGACGCCGAGCCACATGTCGAGGTGCTCCAGCGCGGGCAGTTCGCTTCCGGCGACACCGCGCACGACCTCGCCGGGCAGCCCGCCGGCCTCGAACCGCAGCGTGCGCAGGTGCTCATGGCGCACCGCGGGGAAGCGCAGCCCGGTGCCGCCGCGGATCCCGAACTCCTCCAGCAGCGGATAGGCGGTGAGGACCGGGGTGACATCGGACTGCTCGATCCAGGAGATCTCCGCCTCCTCCATCTCCAGGTCGCCGATGAACACGGCCCGCAGACCGGTCAGCCGCTCCCGGTCCTTCACCAGGCAGTTCACGACGAGCCCGGAGTCGTTGTCGTAGGCCTCGCCCCACGGGCCCACGATGATCGCGCGTATGCCGGCGGGATCGACGGTTTCCAGGAAGCGGTCCCACAGTTCCTCGAAGTCCTCGTCCGAGTCGCCGTAGGGATCGGCGGACACCCGCCACGCCACGGCACCCGCCTCCGGCAGCTCCCGCTTCGGCTCGGTCTCGAACTCGAAGGCCGGAAGCCCGTGCAGTTCCTTCAGATGCTCGACGTTCGACATGACGTGCTGGCCTCCCGAGACCGTGATCGTGCGGTGGTGCCAAGAGTTCTACCAAGCCGCACTGACAACGCGGGTGACGGGCTGTGGGAGGCCGCTCGCCAGGGGGCGTTGTCAGACCCCCCGCGTAGCGTCGTGGTCATCGGTCGGCGAGGTGCCGACGAGGAAAGGGGACACCTGTGTACCGGCAAGGAGACGTCCTGATCGTGCCCGTGGCGGAGGAGGCCGTGCCGCCCGGCACCGACCGGCTGCCGCGTCAGCCGCGGGACGCCCGAGGCAGGCTGGTGCTGGCCCTCGGCGAGGTCACCGGCCATGCGCACGCCGTCGTCGGGCCGGGCACCCTGGTCCGCGAGACCGGCCCGTTCGGCACCGCCTACCTCCATCTCCCGGAGGGCGGACGGGTGGTGCACGAGGAACACGCGGCGATACCGCTGCCCCGGGGCTGGTACCGCGTGGTGCGCCAGCGCGAGTACGTACCGGGCGCGGTCCGCGTCGTGGCGGACTGAGACGGAGGGGCGACGGTGACGGCGGGCAGTGAGGGTCCGGGGGAGCGATGGCGGTGCCCGGTCGGGGAGTTGCGGGATCCATGGCGGCGGTTGTCGGGGAAGCAGGGGGATCGATGGTTCTGGTTCGCGGGGGAGACGAGGGATCGATGGGTGAGGCCGGTGCGGGAGCCGGGGAAGTGGTGACGGCGGACAGCGGCGCGGTGACGGAGACGGTCCAGGCATGGCGGGCGGTGGTCTCGGCGACCGGCCCCGCGGATCGCGCGGCCGCCGAGGAGGGCGTGCGCCTGGCCTACCGGCTGGCGGGCCTGCCCGAGCCCGAGACCGTCGTCTGGGCGGACTCGCCCCGCGCGGGCGCGGCCCTGGCCGTCCGGCTGACGGCGGACGGCACGGCCGGCCGCGCGGTGCGCGACGCGGTACGCACCCGGCCGTGGGCGAACGCCCGCCGGCGCCTCCTCGACCGGCTGGGTCCGGCCGGCTGGGCCGGGCACTGGGCCCTGACCGGGGCCCGTCTGTGGGACGGCATGGTGATGCTGACCGATCGGATACGGACCGGGGTGGTGCCGGACGGGGCCGGTTCCGCGATCGCTTCGGTGGTGACGACGGATACCTCCGCCGGAGACTCTGCGGGAGCTGCGGAGACCTCGGCCGCCGGGGAGGCCGTCCGCCTGGTGCTCCTCGACGCCGTCCTGGGCCAGCACGACGCCGCGTGGCTGGCGGCGTTCGACGGCCAGGAAGGCGGGGAGGCACTCGCCGGGATCGCCGCGGTGGCCCGTGCCGCGGGCTGGTGGTGGCCTTACGAGAAGGTGGCGGTCGTCTGCGAACGCCCCGTGGAACTCCACCTGGACGAGGCGGGCCGACTCGACCGCGGCGACGGCCCCGCGCTCGCCTACCCCGACGGCTTCGCCCTGTACGCCTGGCGCGGCATGCCGGTCCCCGCCGAATTCCTCGACGAACTGACCGAGTTGACACCCCGGCGCATACGCGAGGAGGAGAACGCCGAACTGCGCCGGGTGATGCTGGAGCACTACGGCTACGACCGCTACCTGAAGGAGTCCGGCGCCGCGCCGGTCCAGCGGGACGAGACGGGCGTGCTCTGGCGCCTCGAACTGGACGGCGACGAGCCGCAGGTGATGGTCGAGGTCGTCAACTCCACCCCGGAACCCGACGGCACCCACCGCACCTACTGGCTCCGCGTCCCGCCCCGCACCCGCACCGCACGGGAGGGCGTCGCCTGGACCTTCGGCCTGGAGGAGACGGAGTACGCACCACTGCGCCAGACCTGAGCCGACCGCACCAGTCGCGGCCCCGGCCGCTCAGGCCGCGGCGTGGAGCGTGTGTCCCCACGCCTCGACCGTGGTGACCTCGCCGCGCCGGGCGAGGACCGCGTTGACGAGGGTGTCGTGCAGGGCGGGATCGGGGTCGGCGCAGGCGTCGGAGAGAACGGTGACCCGGTAGTCCAGGTCGGCGGCCTGAAGGGCGGTGGACAGGACGATCCCGCCGGTGGCTATGCCGGCCAGGACGAGGTGGTCGATGCCCTGTGCGGCCAGGATCTGCTGGAGGTTGTTCCCGGCGAACGCGCTGACCCGGTTCTTGTACACGACGATCTCGCCGTCCGCCGGGGCCACGTCCGGGTGGATCGCGGCACCGGGATCGTCCGGCGTGAACAGGTGCAGCGGCAGGGCACCGAAGGTCTTGTTCCGGGGGTGGGCGTCGACATGACCGGGACGCAGCTGAAGCGCCACATGGACGACCGGGACACCGGCGGCGCGGGCGGTGCGCAGGGCGCGGGCGGCACGGGGGAGGTAGTCGTCGGCCACGTGGGAGAGATGGCGGTTCTGGAGGTCCATGAGCAGCAGGGCGGTGCGGGGCATGGGGTGCCTTTCGTGCGGTCTTACGGTGGTGCGGCCGTGAGGACGTGCGGGTCGTACGGGGGTGCCGTCTTCGATCGAGGGGACCGGCGGGCTACTTCGCCGTCCGGGTGTCCGGCGCCGGCGCCCGGCCGAGCGTGCGGTCGAAGACGGTCAGCAGCAGGTAGAGCACGCCCGCGCCGAGCATGATCCAGGCGAGCTGGTGCATGCCGCCGGTGTCGATGTGCTGACCGAAGGACGCGGCGGCCGCGGAGGAGGCGACCATCGAGCCGATGTAGGCGAAGGTGCGCAGCAGCCCGGCCGAGGACGCGATCCGCTCGGGATCGGCCTGGACGTAGACGGAATTCTGGAGGGCCAGATTGTTCAGCCCCTGCGGGATGCCGAAGACCAGGGTGACCAGGAACAGCGTCCACAGCGCGCTGCCGCCGCCGAGCGTGAGCATCAGCAGGCAGGCGACAATCTGCCCCGCCGCGCCGACCAGCAGCTTCCCGCGCACGCCCGGCCACCGCCCGGAGACGATCGAGACACCGATCGCCACCAGGAACGTGGGGATCTGCACCAGCCCGGCGTGGAAGGGGGACAGCCCGTAGCCCTCTTCGGTCCACTGGCTGAAGCCGTAGAGGAAGGCGTAGGCGACGACGTACGCGACGAGCGCGCGCAGGTACGTGGTCAGGAGCGGCGTGTTGCCGCCGAAGACCCGCAGGTCGATGAAGGGGGTGGCGGCCCGCAGCTCCCGCACCGCGAACGCGGTCCCGAGAGCCGCGGCGATCACCGGCAGGTACCAGTTGTGCGGATGCGGGTTCATCAGGAACAGCAGCAGAGCGGTGAGCGTCGCGGCGAACAGGGCCATGCCGGGCAGGTCGAGCTGGGCGGCCAGGCCGCCGCGCCGGTCCGGTGAATCACCTGGTGCGGCGGCCGGCTTGGGCAGCCAGAGCAGGCCCAGCACCACGGAGGCGACGGACAGCGGCACGTTCAGCGCGAAAGTGGCCCGCCAGCCGCCCACCGCGATCAAGAGGCCGCCGAGCAGCGGTCCGATGACCGCGATGGTCTGGTTGGCGACGGCCAGCGCGGTCAGCACGCCACCGGGACTGTCCCGCCCGGTGCGCTCGGCCTCGCTGCGCACCAGGGCCATCGCGGCGGGATAACCCGAGCAGGTGCCGAATCCGAGCAGGACACGGGCGACGATCAGCACCGCCATGTTCGGGGCCAGGGTGCCGACGACACCGGCGACTCCGACGAGGCTGGTGCCGGCCAGGAAGAGCCTGCGCGGCCCGAAGAGGTCGATGAGCCGGCCCACGACCGGTTGCCCGAGCGAGGTGGCCAGATAGAGGGCGGAGACCAGCCACGCGGTCTGCGAGGCCGGCGCGCCCAGGGCCTTGCCGATGGGGACGAGCGCGACGGAGATGATGGTGGAGTTGACCGGGTTCAGGATCGAGCCCAGCATCATCGGCGGCAGCAACCGCCGGTCGAAACCGGGCTGGTCCGTCTCCCGTATCGCCCCCGGCTCCGTGTCAGTCATGGGTCAGCCGCTCCAGTACGGCCATGGCGGCGATCACAGTGCGGCGTTCCTCTTCCGTGCACCGGTCCTGCAACCGGCCGGCGAGCCACTCCGTGCGGGCCTGCCGCCCCTGCTCGACCCGGCGCCGGCCGGCCGCGGTCAGCTCGATCAGCAGGCGCCGCCCGTCGTCGGGGTCGTGGGCGCGCTCCACCAGCCCCAGCGCGACGAGCGAGGCGACCATCGCCGTCATCGACTGGTGCCGTACCCCCTCGGCCGCGGCCAGCTCACTCGCCGTGACCCCGCCCTTGTCGGCGAGCCGTGCCAGTACGGACGCCTGCCCCAGCGTGATGTCCTCGGCCTCGGAAGCCTTCAGGATGCGCCGCCGCAACCGGCTGATCACCGCGCGGACCTCACGCGACGCCTCGACCGCCGACGGCGACAGGCTCGGATTCTCACTCATGCCCCGCATCCTAATCTGTACAGCTTCACCTGTACAGTTTCAGCTGCATGGCCATCGCGGAAAGCACGGCTGCAGGGGGAGCGCGGCTCTCGGTGAAAGGGAGACCTAGTAGGACTTCCTGGCCAGCCCCGCCGCGATGAGTTGCTCCCAGACTGTCGGTACCCGTGACTCCTCGCCGGGGTCGGGGCGCCACTGGACGGCGGGGACGATGCCCGGCTCCTGGAGGCTCAAGACGCCGAAGAGCGCGTGGAGTTCGGCGTCCGTGCGCCAGCGGCCGCGGCCGAAGGTGCCGATGAGTTTGGCCTGGGCGGCCTCGGTCTCCTCGTTGTGGCCGGAGCGGAAGTGGGAGATGAAGACGTGGCTGCCGGGTGCGATCCGGTCGGCCCAGTAGCGGACGATTCCGGCCGGGTCCTCGTCGTCGTTGAGATGGTGCAGGACGGCGCTGAGGATGACGCCGACCGGTTGCCCGAAGTCGATCAGCCGCTCGGTTTCCGGGTGGTGGAGGATGGCGTCGGGGGTGCGGACGTCGCCCTGGACGACGGTGGTCGACTCGTTCTCCGCCAGCAGCGCCCGGCCGTGCGCGAGGACGGTCGGGTCCGTGTCGACGTAGACGACGGCCGCTCCGGGCTGGTGGCGCTGGGCGATCTGATGCACGTTGTCGGCGGTCGGCAGCCCGCTGCCCAGGTCGATGAACTGCCGGATGCCGGTACGCGCGAGGGCCCGGACCGCGCGGATCAGCGCCCCCCGGTTGGTGTGGGCGATGGCGACCGACCCCGGCAGGTTCACCTTGAAGTGGTCGCCGATCTCCCTGTCGACGGGGTAGTTGTCCTGACCGCCGAGCAGGTAGTCGTACACCCGAGCGATGCTCGGTGTCCGTCCGACTTCGTCCGCCGCCATGTCAACATCCTTTCTCCGGAACGATGTTGGCGTCATCGTAGGGAGCAGCCGAGCCGGATGTGCGCCCTTCGCCCCGGTGTGCCCGGCCGTGGGTGGACGTAGGCGGACGCGGGCGGAGGCCGGTCCGCTCGTCGGGGATCACCCCCGTCCGGGAGCGGGGGACACCCGCCGTATCGTTGCCTCGCATGTGGCCAGGAGAGCAGCCACCGGGGGGCGGACAGAACCCGCAGCAGCCCCCGGTCAAACATCAGCCGAACCCGTATCAGCAGCCCGGCTACCACCAGCCGAACCCCTACCGGCAGCCCCAGCCCTGGAACGCCCAGCCGGGCGGCGCGCCCGTGCCGTCGCCGACGGGCGGTGGTGGCGGCCGGGACCGTACCAAGGTCGTCGCCGTCATCGCCGCCGCGGCCGTCGTCGTGGCCGCGGGCGTCACCGGCTTCCTGCTCCTCGGCGGCGACAAGCACGACCGGGTGGATCCGGGCCCCACGGCCACCGCGGCGCCGCACCAGAGCACCGCCAACCCGCGCAGCCCCGACGGCCGTACCGCCACGGTCAAGGGCTGGAAAGTCGTCACCAACCCGGCCCAGGGCATCGCCTTCGACGTCCCCCCGCAGTGGAAGCTCCAGACCCCCGACTGGGTCACCTACGTCTCCAAGAACGACGACCCCGACGACAAGCCGCTCATCGGGGTCCAGGCTCCCGCCTCCCTCCAGCTCACGTGGTGTTCCGCGGACACGGACAGGAACGGCACCGTGGACGACACCGCCCTGGCCACCGCGGGCAGCAGACGGAACAACGGGGCCCGCAGCACCAGGGAGATAGCCGGCACCGACCCGAGGACCTGGGTCTACGGCGCCTACACCCAGCCCGACGAGACCAAGGTGAAGTCCGGCACCGTCGAACCCTTCACCACCGCCTCGGGACTCAAGGGCGACCTGGGCAGCGCCTGGTCCGAGGGGGTGAAGAAGTCGCAGAAGTGCGTGACGGACGGCAAGGCCTGGACCTTCGCCTTCCAGAACGCCCAGGGCGACCTGGTCTCCTGGTCCTTCTTCGGTGCCAAGGGCGTCCCCGGCGAGGTGACGGACGCGACGGTACGAAAGATCGCCGCCACGGTGCGTCTCTACAAGCCGCCGTCCGACTCCTGACACTTCACGCTGCGGCACTGCACTACCGCGGCCCGACATCGCGCCGCGCACCACCCCGCAGTGCCCCCCCGCACCGGGCCCCCGCACCGGACCCCCCCGCACCGCCCCGGCGCGGCCCGCCTCCGCGAACGGCCGTTCCGGGGTGGTAACCCCCCTGGCCCGACCGGGGGACAGCCACCGGAAGGTCCGGTGGCTGGCAGGCTGTCTCGGGCGGACGGCCGTCGGGAGACTCGATGGCATGACGATTTCCACCGACGCATCCGTGGTCACGGGACCACCTGCCGCCCGTCCCCGCACCTCCCCGCCCCGGCCCGGCAGCGACTTCGCCGGACTCTCCCAGCGCATCACCGAGGCGGGTCTGCTGAAGCGGCGCCCCGGTTACTACACGGTGCGCCTCGGCCTGGTGATCGCGCTGCTGGCGGCAGGCTGGGGGACGTTCGTCGCGCTCGGCGACACCTGGTGGCAGCTCGCGGTCGCCGCCTTCCTCGCCCTGGCGTTCGGCCAAGTCGCCCTGGTCGCCCACGACCTGGCCCACCGGCAGGTCTTCCGACGCCGCCGGCCGAGCGAGATCTGGGGCCGGATCTTCGGCAACCTCGGCATCGGCATGAGCTACGGCTGGTGGATGAACAAGCACACCCGCCACCACGCCAACCCCAACCACGAGGAACTCGACCCCGACGTCGCCCCGGACATCCTGGTGTGGTCCACCGGCCAAGCCCGCGAAAGCCGGGGCGTGGCCCGCATCATCGGCGGCCACCAGGCGTTCCTGTTCTTCCCGCTGCTGACACTGGAGGGCTTCAACCTGCATGTCGCCAGCGCCCGCGCGCTGCGCTCGCCGTGGATGAAGCACCGCCTGCTGGAGGGCTCCCTGCTCTTTCTGCACATAGCGGCCTACCTGTCGGCCCTGTTCCTGGTGCTCTCCCCCGGAAAGGCGATCGCGTTCCTCGCCGTGCACCAGTGCCTGTTCGGCGTCTACCTCGGCTGCACCTTCGCACCGAACCACAAGGGCATGCCGACCCTCACCGGGGACGAACGGCCCGACTTCCTGCGCCGCCAGGTGCTCACCTCCCGCAATGTGCGCGGCGGCCTGCTCACCGACGTGATGCTCGGCGGCCTCAACTACCAGATCGAGCACCACCTCTTCCCGAGCATGCCCACGCCCCATCTGCGCCGGGCCCAGGCCGTCGTGCGGGCCTACTGCGCGGAGATAGGCGTGCCGTACCACGAGACCGGACTGATCCGGTCCTACCGCGAGGCGCTCACCCATATGCACCGGGTGGGGGAACCGATCAGGCGGCAGCGCAGGACGGCGTCCTGACGTACGGCCCCCCTGGGCCACCCGCAGCCGGAGCGCGGCCAGGCAGCCGGCCTCCCTGAAGCGGTTGACGCTGCCCGGTCGAGCTGATGTACGGTCCACTCGTTCCACCGCTGGTGAGGGACGTGCCGTGTCCGGTGTCGCCCGACCTGCCGTACCACCGTCGAGGAGACCCGCATGTTCATCCAGCCCTGGGACGCCGGTCTGGACGACGCCGAATGGCAGACCTGGATCGCCGACGGCCACGACTTCGGACACCTCTGCGTCAACGGTCTGCCCGGTGAGGCACCCGTCGTCGTCCCCACCCACTTCGTCACCGACGGCAACCGGCTGCTGATCCACCTCGCCCGGCCCAACCCGGTCTGGAAGGCGATCGAGCACGATCCGAACGTCACCTTCGGCGTCAGCGGCGACTACGCGTTCATCCCCGGCCCCTGGCGCGCCGCACCGGGCATCCCGCCCACCGACGGCGTGCCGACCAGCTACTACGCGGCCGTCCAGTTCACCTGCCGCGCCCACATCATCGACGACCCCGAGGCCAAGGCCGAGCTGCTCCGCCGCCAGCTGGCGCACTTCCAGCCCGACGGCGACCACGCCGGCGTCGAAGTCGACCAGCCGCCCTACGGCCGGATGCTGCCGGGCATCCGGGGCCTGATACTCGACGTGGTCGAAGTGCGGGCCAAGTTCAAGTACGACAACCAGAAGCCCGTGGAACTGCGCACCACGGTCGCCGACCGCCTCACCGAACGCTGCGAGGGCCTCGACGTACCCACGGCCCGCCAGCAACTGCGCCGCGTGGACCGGATCGGCACCTGGACGCCCTGACACCCCTTCCCGCGGACCACGGCTCGGCGCCCCACTCGGGCGCCGAGCCGGCCGCCGCGGTGAGTTCGCCCGATCGCCGTCCTCTCCGCAGAATGGTGCTGTATCCGACCTGCCACGCGGGCCTCACCGCCGTACGGGCCGCGGCCCGGTCTCCGTGAGGCGAGCGGCCCCGTATCCGGGAGGCGACATGCACCACCGCACGGTCGAGGAACTCATGACCCGCGACGTCGTCCGGGCGCGGCGTGACACCTCGTTCAAGGAACTCGCGAGGTTGCTGGAGGACAACGACATCTCCGCCGTACCCGTGGTGGACGAGATGGACCGTCCGCTGGGTGTGGTGTCCGAGGCCGACCTGCTGCGCAAGAGCGCCGACCAGGCCGACCCCTCGGGCCTGACTCCCGTCCCGAACCTGGAGGCATGGGAGCGGGCCAAGGCCGAGGGCGCCCGTGCCGAGGAGTTGATGTCCGCGCCCGCGGTGTGCGCACGGCCCGAGTGGACCGTGGTCGAGGCCGCGCGCCTCATGGAGATCCAGCACGTCAAACGCCTGCCCGTGGTGGACGAGGCGGACCGGCTCGTGGGCATCGTCAGCCGTCCCGACCTGCTGCGGATCTTCCTGCGCCGCGACGAGGCCATCCGCGAGGAGATCAACCGGGACCTTCTGCGGAACACGCTGCTGCTGGACCCCCGCGAGGTGACGGCGGATGTGCGCGACGGCCGGGTCACCCTCGCCGGCATCGTGGAGTTCAAGAGCCAGATCCCCGTCGTCGAGCAGCTGTGCCGCGGGGTCGACGGCGTGGTCTCGGTGTCCGGGGACCTCACCTACCGTACGGACGACGCTCGGAACGCGCCCGGCGCATGAGCGCACGGGGCCGGATTCCTCGCCGGGCGGGGCCATGGGTCCCTCCGCGCCCTGCATCCGCGCCCGGAACCTTGTCGGGCACCCCGTCCGGCGCCGGAATACTGCCCGCCATGACAGCCACTCCCGACGACCCGACGGGCCCCTTCTCCCGCATCAAGGTGCGCACAAGAGCCCTCGTCTTCTGCGGGCACGAGGTCGCCCTCATCCGCCGCGACCGCGCCGACTCCGTCCGCTACACCCCGCCCGGCGGCAACGTCGAGCACGGCGAGGGCCTCCGCGAGGCGCTGCGCCGGGAACTCGCCGAGGAACTAGCGCGTGTCTCTTTAGCCGGTAAGTCAGTTGATCGGGTGTGTCTGTACGATTAGTGATCACTGATGCGATGTGGGACCGGATCGAGCCGTTG